>JBNGDU010000126.1:9290-26103 GCA_049975025.1 Anaerolineae bacterium | reverse complement strand
CGCATCGATGCGCTCAATGAAATAGAGGACCAGGTCACAGAGACGTTGCAGGCTGAGGCCGAGGAGAAGGGGTGGTCTTCACGTATCATCGGGGAGGCCTTCCACGACGTGCTCAAGGAAGTTGTCCGCTCCCGGATTCTCGACGAGGGCATTCGGCCCGACGGTCGTAACCAGTACACGATTCGCCCCTTGGATGCCGAGGTGGGGTTAGTTCCCCGTCCCCACGGCTCCGGTCTTTTCACACGGGGCGAGACGCAGGTGATGAGCCTCGCGACATTGGGCATGCCCGGTGAGGAGCAGGAGCTGGACGATCTCTTCCCTGAGGAGACCAAGCGTTACATCCATCACTATAACTTCCCACCCTTCTCCACCGGGGAGACTTGGCCGTTGCGGGGTCCCAGGCGCAGGGAGATCGGCCACGGCGCTTTGGCCGAGCGGGCCTTGGAGCCCGTGCTGCCGTCTAAGGAGAAGTTCCCTTACACGATCCGTGTGGTCAGTGAGGTGCTGTCGTCAAACGGCAGCACGTCGATGGCTTCCGCTTGCGGTAGCGCGCTGGCCCTGATGGATGCCGGCGTTCCCATCAAGGCGCCCGTGGGCGGTATTGCCATGGGCTTGGTCAGCGATGGTAGCCGCTATCGAGTGCTGACCGACATTCAGGGTATCGAGGATCATCTCGGCGATATGGACTTCAAGGTCACCGGTACCCGCGAGGGTGTGACCGCCTTGCAGATGGATATCAAGATCAAGGGCGTGAGCCGCAAGATCCTCAGCGAGGCTCTGGAACAGGCCCGGGTCGCCCGCGAACAGATCATCGACGTGATCGTGGCCGCGATTCCCGAGGCACGTGATACGCTCTCCAAGTACGCGCCGAAGATGCTCACGACCCAGATCGCCGTGGACAAGATCGGTGCCTTGATCGGTCCTGGCGGCAAGAACATTCGGGCACTCCAGGAGGAGTACGACGTCAAGGTTGATGTTGAGGAGGACGGTACGGTCTTCGTCGCTTCAGAGGGCGGCGATGGCGCGGAACGTGCCCTGGCTTACATCGACCGGATGATGGAGACGCCTGAGGAGGGAAAGGTCTACACGGGCAAGGTGGTTCGGGTCACGGACTTCGGCGCCTTTGTTGAGATCCTTCCCGGCACGGATGGCATGGTGCATATCTCACAGCTCTCCGACACTCGGGTTGAGAAGGTCACGGATGTGGCTAACGTCGGTGATGAGATCGTCGTGATGGTGACGGCTATCTCCCCAGACGGCAAGATACGTCTGTCGCGACAGGCCGTGCTTGAGGGCTGGTCGCTGGAAGAGGCCCAGGCGGCGGATTCGCCACCTTCCGGGCGTCGCGGCGGTCGGTCAAGGCGACGCCGCTAGCAGCGGTCGCTCAACCGGGCGTGAGCTATAGGTAGGCGTAGGAGGATGTCATGAATCGAGATCCGAACGTTCAGATGCTGGGCGAATCCGAGAATTACGCGATTTGGGTGTCCAAAGAGCGGGAGCTCGACGAGGTGATCTACCACGTCGAGGTCGGCAACATCACGCTTCACTTCTTCGAGGATGAGTGGGAAGAGTTCGTCAACGTCTTCATGCAGGCGATTCGCTGAGGCGCTGACGTCTTCGCCCGGGCGCATTCAGGGCACGGAAGGGGTTTCCCCTTCCGTGCTTT
Organism: Anaerolineae bacterium; assembly: GCA_049975025.1. Taxonomy (GTDB): domain Bacteria; phylum Chloroflexota; class Anaerolineae; order B4-G1; family SLSP01; genus PWVB01. Next base: position 24,437 of record JBNGDU010000126.1, on the reverse strand, counting down.
TCAATTGGCTCTACTTTGCCTGAGTGTTTTGTGCTATAATATATCAAAGAGGATCTTTAAGTGTGTGTGATTTTGGTAAGATCACCTACGAAGCTCGTGACAGCTAAGATCTTGTGAGGGGTTCGATTTCCGCGTCAAGGCATCCAGAGGCTGTCGGCTGGGACGTCCCGTTGCTAGAGGGACGTGAACACCCACAGGGGTGCTGGAAATGCAAGTGCGGGCGGTTGTAGCTTTACGGACCCGAAGTTGGATTTACTGGGTTAGTTCCATTAATATCGTGGGCTTGGCGTTTAGCCGTTATTGATTGGGGATAGACAGAGGCAGGAAAACATGGCGGACCCGCTTGAGAGATTCACACCTTCGGCCCAGGAAGTGCTGCGCTTTGCTCAGATAGAGGCAAAGCGTATGCACCACGCCACCATCGGCCCGGAGCATATTCTCCTAGGTTTGATGCTGGAAGGAGAGGGGATTGCGGGCCGAGTACTACGAGATATGGGCTTGCGACCTCAGCAGGCTCTTCAAACTGTGGCGCGTCTTTCTAGCGCCAAACCGCTCATCGCTTCAGAGCCGGAACTGCGTCATTCAACCGAGATGCTACTGCAGATGTCGCTCGAGGAAGCTCGGCGACACAACAGTTCGGTCGTGGATACCCAGCATCTCCTCTTGGCGTTGTTACGCCAACATGAGGGGGTCATCATCGCAGTTCTGACACAGGCAGGCCTCTCCGCGGAGACGATACGTCGAAGGATCGAGCGGTTTATGCCGATGCGACCGAAGCCTTCTTCATCCATGCCTGCGCGACGGCGCTCCTCATCCACGCGATCGGAGCGGCGGTCGAGTTCATCGGATTCTCTACTGGATCAGGTCGCTGTGGACTTGACCGACCTGGCCACGGAGAACCAGCTGGATCCCGTTATTGGGCGTCAGGAGGAGATCGAACGTGTGATCCAGATCCTGGCCCGAAGGACCAAGAACAACCCCGCCTTGATCGGTGAACCGGGGGTTGGCAAGACGGCCATCGTGGAAGGGCTTGCCCAGCGGATCATCTCCGGTGGTGTGCCGGGGCCTATTCTCGGCAAACGCCTGATTCAATTGGACGTCGGCTCTTTGGTCGCCGGTACGATGTACCGGGGGCAGTTTGAGGAACGTCTGAAGAAGATTCTCGCCGAGCTGAAGGACAGTGACACGATCGTCTTTATTGACGAGGTCCATATGTTGGTGGGGGCCGGATCGGCCGGTTCCTCCATCGATGCGGCTAACATTCTCAAGCCTGCCCTTGCACGGGGCGAGCTCCAATGCATCGGCGCGACGACCCTGGACGAGTACCGCAAGCACATCGAGTCGGATGCAGCGCTGGAACGCCGATTCCAGCCGGTCATGGTCAATGAGCCGTCTCAGGAGCAGACGATCGATATCTTGCGCGGCATCAAACACGCGTACGAACAGCATCATATGCTTCACATTAGCGACGAGGCTTTGCAGGCCGCCACACGGCTTTCCTCTCGTTACGTGCCGGAGCGTTACCTGCCGGATAAGGCGATAGACGTGATGGATGAGGCCGCGTCCCGCGTCAAGATGTACAAGTCGCCCCTGTCTATCCAACTCAGAGAGGTCTTTGAGCAGTTACAGGACGTCCGGTTGAGACAAGCTCAGTTGAAGGTGAGTGGGGATCGTCAGGATCTGGCCGATCTGAAGGCTGAGGAAGGCGCTTTGGAGAGCAAGATGGAGACCTTGCGCCAGATGCGGTCTGAAGAGGACGAGGGCCTCATTGTGAGTCCCGACGATATCGCGGAGATCATCGCGATGTGGACGGGTATTCCCATGACGCAACTTGCGGAAGAGGAATCACGGCGACTACTCGACATGGAAGATGAGCTTCGTAAGGACATTGTGGGCCAGGACGAGGCGATTGAGATGATCTCGCAGGCTGTGCGCCGGGCGCGGGCTGGTCTTAAGGACCCACGACGTCCGATTGGTTCCTTCATTTTCTTGGGGCCGACGGGTGTCGGCAAGACAGAGCTCTCGAAGGCCCTGGCCCGTTTCCTCTTTGGTACTGAGGATGCCTTGGTTCAGTTGGACATGTCAGAGTTTATGGAGCGTCACTCCGTCGCGCGGCTCGTCGGAGCGCCTCCCGGTTACGTGGGTTATGATGACGCCGGTCAGCTGACCGAGACCATCCGTCGTCGTCCCTACTCGATCGTGGTCTTTGACGAGATCGAAAAAGCGCATCCCGACGCGTTCAATATGCTTCTCCAGGTCATGGAGGAAGGTGTATTGAGTGACGCGCGAGGACGTAAGGTCGATTTCCGCAATACGATCGTTATCATGACGTCCAACGTGGGGGCAGATGACATCCTCCGACAAGGCTCGATGGGCTTCTCGCTGGAGACCGTTGAGAGCGATGCGGAGAAGACCTATAAGGATATGAGCCAGAAGCTGATGGGACGGCTGCGTAAGCTTTTCCGTCCGGAGTTCCTCAACCGGGTCGACGCGGTTGTCGTCTTCCGAGCGCTGAATCATAAGGATATTCGCCAGATCGTCAATCTTGAGGTCGAGAAGCTCCGCCAACGCATTCTAGAGAATGGGTTCGACATCCGGTTGACCGAGGAAGCCCAGGAGTGGTTGGCGACCCACGGCTATTCAAGCGAGTACGGCGCTCGACCGCTCAAGCGGCTCATCCAGCAGGAGCTGGAGACGCCGATGTCGGATGCGCTTCTCGCTGGTAAATACAAAGTCGGGGATGTGATCGTCGTGGACTGCGATGACGATGAGATCGTCCTGCGACCGGCAGAAGAACCGGAGCTGGTGATCGAGCTCTAGCCTGAAGGTCGGTCAGAAGGCCGACTTTGGATCAGCCTAGACATTCTACGAGGCAGAGCCTGGCTCTGCCTCGTTTTCTTTGTCGGGCGTGGTGTTCTCGTGACTCTCTGCTGCCCCAGAGCGGGCTGCTCTAGGGTGAGCCCCCAGGTAGATCTCCCTTTCACGCTGTTGGGTTACGCTGGCGTAGATCTGGGTCGTGGCGACGTTCTCGTGCCCCAGTAGTTCCTGGACCACGCGAAGGTCGGCGCCGCCATTGAGCATGTGGGTCGCGAAGGTGTGGCGGAGTAGGTGAGGGGTCACCGTCTGTTCGATCCCGGCTGCGTTGCCGGCCTTGCGCACGATGGTATCTACGGAACGCGATGAAAGCCGGCTGCCCAACCGGTTGAGAAAGACGGCCTCCGGCGCGTGGTGCTTGATCTGAGCCGGACGCCCGCGGTCGATGTAGCGTTTGAGCGCCATCACGGCGGGACGCCCCAGAAGCGTGATGCGCTCCTTATCTCCTTTGCCGAAGACCCGGAGCTCGCCCGTGGCGAGGCTGATGTCCCGAAGGTCAAGCCCCACTAACTCGCTTACCCGCACGCCGGACCCGTAGAGGACCTCCAGGATGGCGCGGTCTCGCATACCTTTAGGTGTCGAGACATCGGGCACGGCGAGTAGCTGCCTGACCTCCTCTAGGGTGAGATACCGAGGGAGCTTCCGCGGCACGCGGGGGGCGTAGATACTTCGAAAGAGGTTCTCGGACCAAATACGATGACGGACGAGATAGTCTCCAAAGGCGCGGAGCTCAAAGACCCGGCGTGCAATGCTAGCGCGGACATAGCCGTCCTCGTTCAATTCGGCCATGTAGGTGCGCAGTAGCTCACGGTCCAGTTGGTCCAGTGTGCGGATCTCCCTTTCGGTGCAGTAGTCCAGGAACTGCGATATATCGGTGCCGTAATTCTTGACGGTGTAGGGCGAGGCGTTGTCGGCCTCCAGTGAGCTCAGATAGCGATCCAGCCACTCGTGGAGCCTTGACATAGCTCAGCGGGATGTCCGATCCCGCATCAAACCTCCAGTTCCTCGCCTGCGGCTAGCCTATTGTAGAGATTCAGGATGTTGGCAATGTGGAGTTGGTGGCTGGCGATGCCCAAGGGAACGCGCTCCAAGCCGCACGCTTCGAGCGGTGTATCCCATATATCTCTCTCATCCCAACCCTCATTCAGCGCCTTCTCAGCTAGGTCTCGAACACACATCAGGTAATCGATATATCGGTCCATCACGACCTGAACCTCACCCCGCAGAATCACCTCGCCGTGACCTTGGACAACCGTGTCCGGTTCCAGCTCCTTGATGTACCTCAAGGTCCGGATTTCCTGGGCCCAGTCTCCGTCTGCGATGATGGGTATGGCCATGACGGCGTCGCCTGTGATGAGCACCTCTTCTTCTTCGATGAAGACGCCGATATTGTCGGACGTATGACCGGGCAAGGAGAAGAGCTTGAAGGTCTTATTCCCAGCCTCGACAAAGAACTCCCCGGTATCAAAGGTGATGGTGGGGATCCGGAGCACGACGTCTTCGAATGAGGGGTCGCTCTCCTGCGCCTCTCGTAGCGAAGACTCACCGACCTCTAGCAGTTTTTGTCGGCAAAGCTCGTGGCTTATCACGTCAAGTTGCTCGGGGAAAGCGTAGAGGCCATAGACGTGATCCATGTGGTGATGGGTGAGAATCAGCGAGGCGAAATCCATGCCCGACCGGATCTCGAGAAACCGGGCGATCTGTCTTGCTTCGTCGGGGAATGGAAGCGCATCGACAACAACGGTGCCTCGTTCGGTAAGGACCGCAACGGAGTTGACCAAGGCGTAGCGATCGCTCGTGAATAGGAAGATTTCTTCAGAAACACGTTCCCAGTACATGAACTCCTCAAACTATGGATTAATGTGGCACATTCGATAATACCTATCTGAATTGCGACTTCGACGTGAGAGCGGTTGACGCGTTGCATCCAACTCCTTGAGAATAACATGGTGGGGAGCCAAAGTCAAGCTTACTTGACATAATATTTGGCGATGCCTGAGGAGAGAAGAGGCACCAAGAGGGACTGAATAAGCGAGAAACCGCACTGGACATCCAGTGCGGTTTCTCGCTTAACATGATGAGTCAGACCCGCCGTGCCGTGCACCGTTGGTTTTGACCCTGCTCACGCAGGTGGGTACCTGCCGAGTGAGTCCACCTTGCCCGAGGGCTACCGCGTTCTCACTCCGGACACTGGTTCCCGTTATTTTAAGGTGTTGGCTCAAAACCCCATATCGGTATCACGTACACGGCAGGGTTAACAACATGATACCATATCTGATTGGGATGGCAAGCAAACGCGGGTTGCTACATGGCACTGAGAACAGTGCGCATCACGCGCAGCCAATTGCTGTGTAAGATCGATTCGATGTAGGCTTCGGCATATCCTTTTTCGCGCAGCAGCTCACCGATCTTGCCCAAGTCGGCGACGGATGCGAGCCCGGCGGGTGCGGCGTCCCGCCCGAAGCCGCCGTCTAGATCTGAGCCTATCCCCACGCACTGTGCCGTGCCGGTGATCTGGCAGACGTGGTCAACGGCTTCGACCATGCGCGAGAGCGGGGTGCGTGGGTCGCTGGGGCGCCAAGCTCGGTCCAACATCCGATTGAAGGCGACGATGCCGATCACACCCTCTCGCTCTGCAATCCGTCGGATCACGTCATCGGACAGCATGCGCGGAGAATCCACGAAGACTCGGGGATTGGCATGCGTCGCGACGATAGGGCCTGGATACCGGTCGAGGACGGTGGCGGCGGCGTCCTCCCAAAGGTGGCTGATGTCAAGCATCAGGTTGTAGTCCGCCATCGCGCGGGTCAGCGCTTCCCCATCATCGGTCAAGGGGCCGGGCTGACCATTTCCACCGGCGTAGCGCGTGCCCGCGGCCCAGGCCAGACCTACACCTCGAAGACCTCGCTCCACCCACCAATCCAGCTCACCGGGATCCTGGATTGGGTCGGCTCCTTCCATGACGACGAATAGGCCAACTACCGGCGCCTCGGTCTGCCAGGAGGCCAACACCTCGTCGAGATCGTCTTCGGTCTCCAGGAGACGGACGTAGTCGAGCTCGTCGGCGGTGCGCCGGTAGTAATCCAATTGCTGGACCGCTTGATCGTGCGCCTCCTCCGGACTCCGATAGGTCGGCGTGACCTGAACCTGAGACTTGGCCTCTGGTTCCACAAAGATGCTCCCCCCGACGACGGCGACGTGCCCTTCCCTGAGCGCGGGCCACGTCACCATAGACGTCCCAGCTTTGGGATCCGCGGGAGGCTTCTTCCGTTCGCGAGATCTCACCTCTTCCACCTCCAACGTGAGATCTCGTCGCAAGACGACGGCGTTATAGGCGATGTCGAGGTGAGCGTCCACGATGAGCATGGGAGAGTTTGGTGAATCGGGCATGGTTCCTCCATTGTGCATGACAAGTTGGCTGCGAAGATCGCACTCTCGGATTCAAGAGCGTTCTGTGTCGACACAGGACAGATGCGTAACCCAAAGGCAGATGGCTACCCACGCCTCGGCCTACGTTGTCGTGTTACGTCGGGTGTCTGCCTTTTTGAGGTGCGCGCCCGAGTATAACTTTTCCAGGAGGTTTGACAAACGCTGTCATGCCAAGGTATACTCAAACACAAAAGAGTTTCTAACGATTATGAGGAGGGCTGAATGGAAAGTCGGGAGCAGCGTCGACTGGTGGTCGTTGAAGGTCCCATGGAGGGAAGGTCCTATCCGCTCCAGGATGCGGTCATAACCATGGGTCGGGCTTCTGACAATGCGGTTGTCTTTGACAGCTCCCGAATCTCGCGCCATCACGCCCAGATTCGGTTCCTGCCGCAGGGCGCCGTGATCGAGGATCTGGGCAGTACAAATGGCACCTGGGTCAACAACCAGCACCTTACCGACGTCCAGACACTCGCCTCCGGGGACCTCATCAGGCTGGCGGACTACGTGACCCTTCGGTACGTGCAGGAGGAGCCGGTGCGGACCAAGCAGACGGGACCCTCGCTGAAGGGAGAGCGTACTGTGACAATGGGCGAATCCCCAGCGTACGACTCAGTACCAGGGCCTATCTTCGAGGTGGCTTACGAAGAAGACCACGAAGAGGCTGATGTGTACGAGCCCGTCTCTCCGAAGCAGGTCTACGCGCCCCCATCAGATGCGGTATCGATCGATGAAGAGGCGCCCCGTCGTCGATCGACGCTCCTCTACGTCTTCATCGGCGTGCTTGTGCTCCTTATCTGCCTGTGTGTTGCGACGGCTGTCTACCTATGGTTTGCTCCGGTGGAGTTCTGGGAGAAGGTCTTCGATTGGATTGGTATCCCCATGCCCACCGCATATCTGTGCGCTCTGTTAGCGATCCTGGGATTCTAGGCCCTCCTCGTAGAAGATCTCGCCCTTCTTCTTGAGCACCCGAGATGACGGCTGAGCTCGGTCACAGCTATCTCCAGACTTCGCTAAACCTCGACCATCTTGATCGCCAGATCCGCGGTCGAGAGCGGCTTCACCTTGAGTTTCGCCTCACTGAGACGCCCGTTTTCATCGATGACAAAGTGGCTGCGGATGATGCCCTCGTAAGTCTTACCGTACATCTTCTTCTCTCCCCAAGCTCCATAGGCCTCCGCCACTTCATGATCCGGATCGGAGAGCAGAAGGAAGGGAAGGTCATACTTCTCCCTGAATTTCTGAAGATCCTTGGGGTCGTCGGGGCTGATGCCAATGACCTCAGCGTCGCCGGCTTCAATCTGGGGGTAGGCATCGCGCAAAGCACACGCCTGCTTCGTGCAACCGGAGGTGCCTGCCTTCGGGTAGAAGTAGAGGACGACTTTCCGCCCTTCGAAGTCCGAGAGCTTTACATGTTCTCCAGTGTCCGATACCAGTTCAAAACCAGGTGCCTTGTCTCCAACCTCGACCATCGTTGGCCTCCTTATGCTGAGTGCGCAGAGGACTGCGCAGTAACGCCTAATATCATTTCTATGTATCTATTTTAATATGGATATATAGAAAAATCAATCTGCGGAAATCGGAGGGCGCGTGCGCTTGCGACGGGCAAAGGCCGTGATACAATTTTTAGGTAGAGTCTACCCGAGATCAAGCTGTGTCGACAATCGGTGTTTTGCGTTGCGGGGGAGTGGCAAGTTGAGCCGCTCTGCAGACCGCGAAGCGCCGGGCACTTGAGATCACCGTACAAGTCTCTGAGCGAGGATGGGAGTTGAGATGACGGTCACAGAATATCTGAGGACTGCGGCTGATTTTCTCGCGCAACGCAAGGGGCTCCCGGTTATGATCGGTGTAGGCTTGGTGATAGTCAACCTTATCCTTAGTCTTCTGCCGCCTTGGCCCGGTATCGCCTGGCTTGCCAAGACCGATCTGCTTCTTCAGTTAGGCGTGATCATTGGCTTGATTGGCATCCTTCTTGGTGATGCACTGTGAGACAGAGATCGGCCCAGGCATCTACATTGCCGCGAGATGTATCTGCACGGCGGACGCATTTTTGGCTTGAGCGGCGAGATTTCAACCCTCGATTGTTGAGTCCCTCCTTCTCTCTTAACACAAAGGAGCTTGGATGATGAAATACCTGTTGCGTCTCGTCTTGTTCCTGGTTGTGGGTGGATTGCTTTTTGGATTTGTCGGAGATGTATCTGCAAGCACAGCGTATGCCGCCGGGGGTGGATGGGACATTCTCGGGCAGCATACGGTCCGAATGGGAGAGACGCTCTACTGTATCGGTCGAGCTTACGGCGTCGATCCTTGGGCTATCGCACTTCAGAACAATCTCGCCCAACCCAGCCGGATCTACTCGGGGATGGTATTGGCGATCCCCGATGTGCCCGCTGAGCTTCCGCTCGGGCCGGTGTGTGCGCCACAGTTCGGTGCGTTGGCAGCCGCCCCGATGCCTTCTCAGCCGGCTACCTCTGAACCGGCGCCCGCAACCGCGGCGCCCGCAACCTGTGGTGGTTGCGCCTGCCGATGGTACTATGTTATCGCAGCGGGTGATACCTTGACCCGGATCTCTCTGCGCTACGGTCGGGATCTGTGGACGATCGCGCGTTGCAACTGCATTCAGAACGTCAACTTCATCCGAGCGGGAGATTGTCTCTGCATACCTTAGGTCAGACTCTTTCCATCGGATCGAAGAGCTTGGCGTACTCCTGTAGCGCGTAACGGTCTGTCATCGAGGCGATGTAGTCACACACGACCCGATGAAGTGAACGGTAGTCGAGCTTAGCCTGCTCTTCGTAAGGTAGCTGGCGAGGCTCGGCGACGTAAGCTTCGAACAGAGCTTCGATGATGCGCTCTGCCTTGATCTGCATGCGCATCACCCGCGGATGCCGGTAGAGGTTATCCAGGAGGAATCGCTTCAGCTCGTTAAGGCCTTCCAGAGTCGAGGGTGATACCGTGACGACCGATGTCGGGAGTGCGCGTATGTCATCCGGACTCTGTGGGTGTGTGGCCTCAATCCGGCGTGACGTCTCCTCAAGTAGATCATTGACGAGCATTCCGATGAGTCTACGCACCATCCGATGGCGCCACATGTCGTTGAACTTCGTTCCGTCCCACCCCACACTCTCTTTGACCTCTTCCCATAGCTCCGTACCCGTCAGATCCTCGGGTTGTATGAAACCAGCGTAGAGTCCATCGTCGAGGTCGTGGGCCGTATAGGCCAGTTCGTCAGCCGGGTTGGCTAGCTGGGCTTCCAGTGTCCCCTGAACCTCGGGGGAGAAGCGTGAGGCATCGGCGACATCGTAGTCTGTCTCGTGCTTGACGATACCCTCCAGCACCTCCCACGAGAGGTTGAGACCGTCGAACTCGGGGTAACGCTGTTCCAGTTTCTCAACGATGCGCAGCGACTGTTTGTTGTGGTCGAACCCGCCGTGGTCCTCCATAAGTTGATTCAGCATGTACTCTCCGGCGTGGCCGAAGGTCGGGTGCCCCAAGTCGTGGGCCAGGCAGATCGCTTCGACCAGCGCCTCGTTTGCCCCAAGTGCGACCGCCAGGGAACGCCCGATCTGGGCGACCTCCAATGTATGCGTCAGACGCGTCCGGTAATAGTCACCCATGGAGTAGACGAACACCCGCGTCTTGTACTCCAGGCGCCTGAAGGCGTTGGTGTGCAGGATGCGGTCGCGATCCCGTTGGAAACGGGTCCGGAATCTGGGTTCGTCTTCTGGGTGCGTGCGGCCCTGTGAGTCGCCGCTTCGAAAACCGTATGGCGCGAGTGTCTCTGTTTCAAGATGTTCGAGCTTCTCTCGCGTGAACAGCATAGTGCCTCCTTGGATTTGCCAGACACCCCGTCAGTGACTGATCTGAACTGCTAGCAAGCTAATGGCGAGGGCGATGACCAGAATGAGGACGATGAATACCGCCAGTTGGCGCTCGATGCGCGTGGGCTTGATGAGCCGGCCTGAGATCCACAGAAAGGCGCCGGCGCCCAACCCGAACCCGGCCAACACGCCGATCGTGTAGACAATGGCCGTGGTCATAAGTCGTGGTAGATCGATGGTTATGATGAGCCGACCAAAAGCGGCGATGGAGAACCGGCTTCCCAGAAAGGCGTATCCGACCGCGATGACCAAGGCGCAGATCATCATCAGGATCCCGACTAGGCGCCGCTTCCGTCTCTCCATCCAGATGGTGAAAGCACCAAGCATAAAGAGCGCGAGGGCAAAAGTGAAGATCATAATCGAGAGGAACTCGATGGCCATAGGCTGCCTCCCCACGGTTAAGACCGCTGGACTGCGCCGACGCGCTCACGCTTGAAGATAACGGCGCCTGTCCGCGGATAATCTCACAGCATGTCGTGATCCAATGATAGTCGAGAAAGAGATCAGCGTCAAAGCCATGCGCGTTCGCGATCCCTATGTATCCAGGTATAATAGCGAACTATGGAATCTGAACGTTTACAAAAGATATTAGCCCGCGCGGGATATGGTTCTCGCCGGGCCTGTGAAGACATGATTGAAGCCGGTCGGGTCACCGTGGATGGCAAGATCGCGAGCCTAGGCGACAAGGCTGACCCGGACAAAGAGCGTATCGAAGTGGACGGGGTGCCCATTGCCAAGCCTCAGCCCCGAATCTACATGATGTTGCATAAGCCCCGTGGCTATATCACCACGACGCAGGATCCGCATGGACGAAGGACGGTGATGGACCTTGTCCCGACTCTCAAGTCCAACCGCGGCGACGACGTGCGTCTTTATCCTGTAGGTCGTCTGGATTTCGACAGCGAGGGTCTGTTGTTGTTGACCAATGACGGTTGGTTGACGCAACGGCTCACGCATCCAAGTTACGGCTATTCGCGCGTCTATCGCGTTTTGGTGAAAGGGGAGCCGGATGCCGCAACGCTGGAGCGCTGGCAGCGAGGTATTACGCTGGACGGTCGCCCGTCGCGCTTCGACAAGGTCGTTGTCGAAGCGCAGGAACGGGGCGAGACCTGGCTAAGGGTTACGATTCACGAGGGCCGCAACCACCTCGTTCGTCGGATCGTCGCGGCGCTGGGACATCCTGCTCAGCGACTGATTCGGGTGGCAATGGGGCCTTTGAAGTTGGGTGGTTTACCGTCGGGCAAGTGGCGCTATCTGACGGATGAAGAGGTGCGATCCTTGAGGCAGGAGTTGAGACAGGCCTCGCGTTCCCGAAGCCCTCGATCTTCATCTCGATCCAGGAGGCGCCGCCGATGAGACCTTCAACGATTGCTATTGATGGGCCTGCTGCGTCAGGGAAAAGCACGATAGGCCACCATCTCGCTCAGCACCTCGATTATCTCTTCCTGGACACAGGCGTGCTCTATCGAGCCGTGACGTGGGCTGCCCTTGCGCGGGATGTCCCCATCGAAGATGAGGCCCAAGTCACCAAACTTGCCCAAGAGGTCGACATCAGGGTCGAATCGCCGACTCAGGATGACGGGCGTCAGTCTACGGTGCGTGTGGGTGGGCGTGATGTCACCTGGGAGATTCGTTCCCCCGAGGTCGATGCTGAGGTCTCACCGGTCTCTGCCTATCCCGGGGTGCGCGAGGCACTGACCCATCGCATGAGGGCGATTGCTGCCAAAGGCGGCGTGGTGATGGTTGGGCGAGATATCGGCACGGTGGTGATCCCGGATGCGGACTTGAAGCTCTACGTCGTTGCCTCTGCCGCAGAGCGTGCACGGCGACGTTACCTAGACCGCCGCGCTGAGGGGGAGAAGGAGAGCTTCGAAGAGGTCCTGGCGGGCATCCGCCGTAGGGACCGGATTGATAGCCAGCGAGCGACGGCACCATTACGGCCTGCGGCAGATGCTGTGCTCTTTGATACCACTAGGCTCAGTATTGAACGTATGTTCAGCGCCGTCGAACGCTTGGTGGAGGATTGTACCCTGGTCAGTTCTGATGTGATTCCAGATTGTTCTGTCGATGAAGTCGCAAGAGGAGGAGTGTGAGTATGCCTGAATCTACGTACGAGGTCGTGATTGTTGGTGGGGGGCCTGGTGGCTATGTCGCCGCCATTCGTGCATCGCAGCTCGGCATGAAGGTGGCCCTGGTGGAGAGAGAGCATCTGGGGGGTGTATGCCTTAACTGGGGCTGTATTCCCACCAAGGCTTTATTGCATAATGCTGAGGTGGCGCGGCTGGTCACGGGCGGCGGCAAGCAGTTTGGGTTCAGTGCGGACAATGTCGAGCTTGATTATGACAGCGCGATCGATCGCAGCCGGAAAGTCTCCTCTCGATTGGTCAAGGGCGTCGGCGCGTTGATGAAGGGCAATGATATCGAAGTTGTCGAGGGAGAAGGGCGATTGGTCTCGGCGACCGAGGTGGCAGTTGACCTGGCGGAGGGGGGGGCTCGGACGCTAGGGTGTGACGCGGTCATACTGGCTACGGGAGCTCACGCGCGGTCAATTCCCGGTGTTGAGATAGACGGCGAACGGGTGTTAACCTACCGTGAGGCCATTGTGCGAAGTGATTTGCCGGCTTCGGCGTTGGTTATTGGCGCGGGGCCGATCGGCTTGGAGTTCGCGACGATCTGGCGTTCCTATGGCGCAGAGGTCACCGTTGTGGAGATGCTGGAGCAAGTGCTTCCTGCTGAGGATGAAGAAGCGGCCTCGGAGCTCAGCCGTTATCTCCGCCGCCAGAAGATCAAGGCCTTGACTTCAACCCGGGTGCAGAGTGTAAGCGCGGAGGGTGAAGGTGTTAAAGTCCACGTGGAAGGTCCTGACGGTGAGGAAGACCTAGAGGCTGAAGTTGCCCTGGTAGCGATTGGCGTCCAGCCCAATAGCGAGGGATTAGGACTGGAGGACGTGGGCGTTGAGACGGAGAGGGGCTGGGTCAAGGTCGATGATCATATGCGGACCAATATCCCAGGTGTCTACGCGATTGGCGACCTCAACGGCATATTGCCGTTAGCCCACGTGGCCTCAGCCCAAGGCATTTTGGCCGTCGAGACGATAGCTGGGCGTAGCCCGGCGCCTTTTAATCGGCGCCATATGCCGCGCGGGACCTATACGTCGCCGCAGGTTGCCTCGTTCGGGCTCTCGGAAGCCCAGGCGAAAGAGGAGGTGGAGGAGGTCGTGGTTGGTAACTTCCCCTTCCTGCCGAACGGTAAGGCGTTGGCGATTGGGGAGAACCACGGTTTCGTGAAGATCATCGCCGATGCGGCATCCCACGAGATCCTCGGAGCCGTCATCGTCGGGCCAGATGCTACGGAGATTCTGCCCGAGCTGCTGCTCGCTGCGCGCAACGAGCTGACGCCGGACGAGATCGCCGAGACCGTCCACGCACATCCGACGCTCAACGAAGCGGTCATGGAAGCGGCCCACGACGTCTTTGGGCACGCCCTTCACAAGGTTTAGAGGTTCACAGCGCAAAGGTTGCCGAGGCGATGCGGCGTCACCGTAGCTATCCCCGGCGACCTTTGCGGATTTATCCCTCCGATGAGCACTAGATCGCAGACCGCGACCTTTCGCTACGCACGTCCTGCGCCGCCTTTCTGGGAGGTGCGCCTTGATGTTGAACGCCCTCCGGACGCGGGTGCTTTTGTGCTGGCGGATCTTGGCGGCCCCCTGCGGGAGCCGCTCTTTCCCTCGCTCACGGATGACCTTGGTTTTATGACGACGGTCGAGCCAGGGCACACCTTGACGCGATTGCTGCCTGGGGCCACCGTGGACCTTATGGGTCCTCTGGGCCGGGGCTTCCGCGTGGACGACGTGGAACGTCTGCTTCTGGTGGCAGAAGCTCCCCTCCTATCGCTGCTACGTCCTCTCTTTCAGGTTGCCCCCTCGGTGGCGCTCGTCGTTGAGGCTACGACACGGGCACAATTGCCCCCACCGTCTCGCTTCCCGCCGGCCTTGGAGTTGACGCTGGTGACCCGTGATGGCTCCGCTGGTTATCTTGGCCCTCTGGAGAACGAGGATCCAGCTCCTGAGGGACTGGAGCGGGTGGGCGGGCGGTTGAGGGAGCTGCTTGCCTGGACTGAGTGTGTCTGCCTGGCCTGTGCTTCAGATCGCTATCCGGCTCTTGCTCGGATGGTAGGGGAGGTGCGATTTCAACTGCAGCATGACTTTGGACAGGCCTTGGTACGCGTGCCGATGCCCTGTGGCGTGGGCGCCTGTGACGTCTGCCGCGTCGCGACGCGGCGGGGCGAACGGCAGGCGTGCACCGATGGGCCGGTCTTTGATCTTCTTGACTTCGCTCCTTCCATTTCGTGAGGACCGAACACCGGAGCGCAGCTGGAGATGATCGAACTCGCACCTCGACATAAGTTTGGGCTGACGCTTGAGAGCCCACTGATGCCGGCGAGTGGCACCTTTGGCTATGGCGACGCATATAAGGACTTCGTGGAGCTATCCTGCCTCGGCGCTGTCGTGACGAATCCGGTGAGCTGGCGATCGCGGAGGGCGGCATCAGGTCAGAGAATCGGCGTGCGAGATCGGCACTTCGTCGTCCACACCGGATGGCCGAATCTGGGCCTGCGTCGCGTGGTCCGTCGATATCGCGAGGTGTGGGCGCGATCACCGGTGCCGGTGATCGTTCACCTATTGGCTACGCGTCCCTCCGAAGTGCACAGAGCGGTGGCGCGGCTCTCGGGAATTCCAGGCGTTCGCGGTGTGGAACTGGGATTCGTGGCAGATGCGGAGCCTGAGCGGGCGCTGAGCCTCTTGAATGCGGCTGTCGCGGACGGCGATTTGCCGGTGATTGCTCAGATTCCTTTTGGTCGGGTCGGCGAGCTCGCTGCGCCTTTTGTCAATCACGGGGCTGATGCTTTGGCGCTGACGGCACCACCCCGTGCTGTGTTACCTCTTGATAGTGGTCCTGTCGGT
>JBNGDU010000126.1:4508-9190 GCA_049975025.1 Anaerolineae bacterium | reverse complement strand
TAGTGGTCCTGTCGGTGAGCAGCAGGTAGCCCGGTATATGCGCGGGCGGCTATATAGCGCGGCGCTTTTTCCCATTCTTCTGGACACGCTGTCACCCTGGGCGGATAAGCTGTCCGTACCGGTGATCGCTTGTGGGGGCATTGCCTCGGCGGAAGACGCGATGGCCTGCCTCAGTTTAGGGGCGACCGCGCTTCAGGTAGACGCGCTTCTGTGGCGCGATCCGGCGTTACTTGCACGAATCGCACACAAGCTCTCGGAACCGCTGCCTGCATCATCGGCGTCAGAGACGGGTAAAAGTTCGAACATCGCGGAAAGCGAGGCGAGTGAAACATGACTAGACTTCGGGTTTGGCGAGCGCTTGTCTCCCTGTTGGTCGTCGGCTCCTTGGTGCTAAACGGCGTGCTTCTCTATGCGTTGCTCTACGTCAGGGGCGAGCTGCGCTCTGCGCTTATCACAGCCCGCAATTCGCTGGCTGTCAAGGAGCGGGAGCCGTGGGTCGTGCAGGTCAACGTGGATCAGGAGGTGCCCATCCGCACCACCATTCCGGTTGATGAAACCTTTGTCATTCCGCTGGATATTGAGTATCCGCTTTCGACCGTGATCAACACCCATGTCGACATTCCGATCTTAGGTCGGCAGTATATCAACTTCCCCGTCGAGACAGTCATACCTATCAGTTACACACTCGAGATCCCTATCCAGGTTGATTTCCCTATCTCCATGACCTATCGTATTCAGACCGAGGTGCCTGTAGAGGTCGAGATGCCTCCGGAGTTCTACGGATCGTTGAACGACCTCATTGATAGAATGGACAATGAACTCCGTTTGAATCTCGCCGATGGCCAGCGGTGAGACCACACTCCCTTCCTCGTCGCGTGTCTCCCTTATCTTGGGGTGGCATATCGTCCTTTGGGTCCCCTCTAGGTGAAACTCATCGCGGGCGGAGGTGACAGTTCCCACTACGGTTCGACTCCCTAGCGGACTATAATGCCAATGCTGGGGGATTGGTGCATTCTCTGTTATTGCTGTTGTTGATTGTAGGATGTAGGAAGGCTCCGCTTTTGATGCGCCAGACTGACGGCGTCAGTTTGACGCCCTGACTTCATGACTCTTGCCATCCGCGACATAGAGACAGCTAACCATGTCGTCTGAAGCCAGTCGAAACCAAAAGCAGCTTGTCCGCGAGCTCTTCCGGCGAATTGCGGCGGATTATGATCGCGTTAATCGCGTGATATCCCTCGGTCAGGACCAGCGTTGGCGAAAAGTTGCGCTTTCGATGGCTCAGATACCACCTGGTGGTCGCGTCCTGGACGTGGCAACGGGGACGGGAGACATGGCGTTGCTGGCGCGCGACCAGCCCGAGGAGCCCTATGTCGTAGGCGCAGACCTGACGATCGCGATGCTGCAGGAGGCCCGACGGAAGATCGCAGGACGAGGGTTTCCGCTTGTCGGCAGCGATGGATTGGCGTTAGCTTTTACCGATGACGCATTCGATGTGGTTCTGTCCGCTTTCATGATGCGTAATGTGTCTGATGTCAAGACGGCCCTTTGTGAGCAGTACCGCGTTGTGCGTCCGGGTGGACGCGTGGTCTGTCTCGAGATAACGTGGCCACAACGATTCCCGATGGCTCAGCTCTTCGGCCTCTATTTCTACGGTCTGCCGCCCATATTGGGGCAGCTTTTGGCAGGGGCGCGCGAACCCTATCGATATCTGCCGCGGTCGGTGCGACGGTTCATGCAGCCATCGCAGCTGGCGCGGGTTATGGAGGAGGTTGGCCTGCGGGAGGTGAGTTGGATCTCGATGATGTTGGGCACGGTCGCCATCCATACCGGTGTCAAGCCGGCGTAGGGTGGTGGCTGAGATCCGATGGTTGATACGATCTGGGGAAAGAAGCTTCGCGCATACTTGGAAAGGGCGAGGGGGTAGATCTGTTATGCTTTGGGTGGCTTTGAAGTCTGGAGGATGGGCGTGAGCGAGCGAATGGATCCGCGTCTGGAGACGCTGAAGGAGCGGCAGGCGCAGGCCCGTATGGGCGGGGGAGAGTCGCGTATCGATCGCCAGCATGCCAAGGGCAAGCTGACGGCTCGAGAGCGCATCGACGAGCTTCTGGATAGCGACACGTTCCAGGAATTGCAGCCCTTCACCGTCGCCCATCCGGAGGACGAGGATGCGATTCTGGGTGATGGGGTGGTCACCGGATACGGGGAGATTGATGGGCGGAAGGTGTTCGTGTACGCTCAGGATTTCACCGTCTACGGGGGCTCTGTTTCCTTGGCCCATGCTCGGAAGATCGTCCAGGTCCAGCAGATGGCTATGAACAATGGATTTCCTATCATCGGCCTCCTGGACTCTGGTGGTGCCCGTATTCAGGAGGGCGTGATGTCGCTTCAGGGCTATGGCGAGGTCTTTCGTCATAACGCGCTGGCCTCGGGCGTCGTTCCGCAGATCTCGGTCATCCTCGGTCCCTGCGCCGGTGGGGCCTCCTACAGCCCGGCCCTAACGGACTTCGTCGTGATGACGGAGAAGACGTCTATGATGTTTATCACCGGGCCGGATGTCGTCCGGAGTGTCACCGGCGAGGAGATCGATCATCAGGGGCTGGGTGGCGCTCACATCCACGCCGGGGTCAGTGGCGTGGCGCATTTCGTTGGTCAGGACGAGAAGCATTCCCTGGCATTGGTCCGTCAACTTCTCTCCTATCTGCCCGCTAACAACGTGGAGTCGTCTCCCGTCGTGGTGCCGACCGACGATCCTATGCGCACGGCGCCTAGGCTGAACGACCTCGTGCCGGAGGCCGATAACGAGCCGTACGACATGCGCGAGGTGATCGGTGCTGTCGTCGACGAAGGCAGCTGGTTCGAGGTTCAACAGAGGTGGGCCCAGAATGCGATCGTTGGATTCGCACGGTTTGACGGCGTTGCCGTCGGGGTGGTCGCGCAGCAGCCGACCGTGATGGCCGGCGCGATTGATATCGATGCCTCGGACAAGATATCGCGCTTTGTCCGGTTCTGTGACGCTTTCAACCTCCCGGTTATCACATTCGCCGACTCCCCAGGGTTCTTGCCCGGCGTTGGTCAAGAGCATGGAGGCATTATTCGCCACGGTGCAAAGATCATCTACGCCTATGTGGAGGCGACGGTGCCCAAAGTCTCGGTTGTCACGCGCAAGGGATATGGTGGTGCCTACATCGTGATGGGCAGCAAGAGCTTGGGGGCTGATGTGCATCTCGCCTGGCCCTCGGCCGAGATCGCCGTCATGGGGCCTGCAGGTGCGGTCAGTATCTTGCATCGGCGCGAATTGGCAGCTGCCGACGATCCAGAGGCTTTGAAGGCCGAGCTCACTCAAGCCTATCGTGAGGTGCATGCCAACCCCTACTATTCTGCGAAGCGGGGGATTCTGGACGATGTCATCGAGCCGGCTCGTACACGTCCTGAGCTCATAGCTGCGTTGCGGATGCTTCGTGAGCAGGCGCGGGACGTGCCACCCAGGAAGCACGGCGTGATGCCGGTCTAGGTGGGTGCGATGGCGGAGTCATTGGCTCAAGCGTTGGAGCTCACAGTCTTAGGCATGGGTATGACATTTGGCGCCATTCTCGTGCTCATCCTGTTTATGTACTTGATGACCTATCTGACGAGGCAGAGATCTACAACATCGGCCGCGGGTTTAGGCGGGGACGGCGCTATGAGTGTCGGTGAGGAGATGGCAGAAATGCGGCATGGTGGTGATGAGAGCGCCACGCTGGATCGCGTTCGGCGTCAGCGGGCGGCGGCTGCGGCTGTCGCCGTTGCTATGGCGTTGGGGGAGCGCATCGCGGATGTCAAGCCGGCTGCTGATGCGGAAGCAGCTGCCGCCTGGGACATCTATATGCGGACGAGGCACCTGTCACAGCGCGTTCGATATGAGTCAAGGAAGCACTTCTGAGGTGAGGAACGATGCCCACTTATCGTGTGATGATTGAAGGCGAGACCTATGTTGTGGAGATCGAGGATCTACGCGAGCGACCCCTGCGGGCCGTTGTCGACGGCGAGGTTTTTGCGGTTGAGGTGGAATCGGAGTCGCCGCGGGTCTCCTCAACTCCATCGGTTGCAACGGCAGCGGAGCCGCGCTCGATGGCCCGCACACAGCCGGCGCGGCCTCCCGCGACTTCGAGTGCCGGTGAGGAGATCACAGCGCCTCTGCCCGGTACGATCGTCAGCATCAGCGTGGCAGAGGGGGACAGCGTCGAACCGGGACAGGAGCTCTGCGTTCTAGAAGCTATGAAGATGAACAATCCCATCAAGTCCACCCGTTCGGGTGTGGTCGAGGAGATCTCGGTCAGTGTGGGGGAGCAGGTTCAGCACGGTACCCCCCTAATGACTATTGCTGAGGCATAAAATGGCGTTTTGGAATGGCTCTGAACGATCGTCGCCGCTTGCCAGCGAGATCGAGGCTAAGACCCGCGATCTGGATTGGACGCTGGCACATTTCACTTTCGTCGCCAACGTCACGACGCTGGCATCGGCGTGCGACATCGCTCATTCACCGGCGATGTCTGTCGCCAGCTGTCGCACCTTGCCTGAACGCGCTCTAGCCTTTGTCGGTGAGTCACCGGACTTGCTGGCGACGTACGCTGCTTTCCTGGCCGACCCAGGGACCGAGGTGGACCTCCTGGTTAACGAGGATCAGCGATCGATAGTTGAGT
>JBNGDU010000126.1:0-4408 GCA_049975025.1 Anaerolineae bacterium | reverse complement strand
ATCTGTTTGCCCGGTTTGGCGCAGATTGACAATGTGATCACTCGCCAAGGCTATCGGCGACGTGGCTATGCCACCTCGGTTGTCTCCGCCCTTCTCAGGGCTCATATCACCAAGCGGCGCACCGTCTTTGCTGTGGTGAAGCAAGACAACGAGACGGCCATTCGAATGTTCGAGAAGTTGAACTTCGTCCGTGAGAGGTCGATGTATCTGATGCACTGTGAACTCAATTAGGTGTTCGGCTGTACTAAGGTCGAGGAGATTTGGTGAACGGTATTGACGGGGGTAGCCTCTTTGCAGGTGTGCGGGCTCTGGTCGATAACTGGCAGAGTCTGATAATGATGGGCGTCGGTGGTCTTCTGATCTACCTAGCCATCGTCAAAGAATATGAACCGGTCCTGTTGCTGCCCATCGGCATAGGTGCCATTATCGGCAACCTGCCGCTCTCCGCTATGGTCGATCCTGGCGCCCATGGGATGTTGGCGATCATCAAAAAGGCCGGCGTCGACAATGAACTCTTCCCCTTGCTGATCTTTATCGGCATTGGTGCGATGATGGACTTCCGCCCGCTCTTGGCGCAACCGCTCTTTGCGCTGATGGGAGCGGCCGGGCAGTTCGGCATCTTCGGCACGTTGGTGGTCGCGATTCTCCTGGGGTTTCCCATGAATGAGGCTGCCAGTATCGGCATCATCGGTGCGATCGACGGGCCCACAAGCATCTACGTGGCTAATAAACTCGCTCCCGAGATGCTGGGCGTTATCTCGGTTGTGGCCTATTCCTATATGAGCCTTGTGCCGATCATTCAGCCGCCTATCATGCGGTTGCTGACAACCCGTGAGGAACGCATGACCGGTATGGCGTACGCGCCACGCCCGGTTTCACATCTTACACTCGTGATCTTCCCCATTGCCGTTACGATCGGCGTCGGCATTCTCGTGCCCCAAGCTGCGCCACTGATCGGTTCGTTGATGTTGGGCAATCTTCTTAAGGAATCGGGCGTCGTACCGCGCCTGGCTCACGCCTCTGAAAATGAGATTATCAACGTCTCCACGCTCTTCCTGGGGCTGGTGGTGGGAAGCACGATGACCGCGGAAAGCTTTCTGCAGTGGGACACGCTCAAGATACTTATCTTGGGACTCTTTGCCTTTGCGCTGGATACGGCAACCGGGATTCTCTTTGGGAAACTCCTCTATGTTCTCTCCGGTAAACGCATCAATCCGCTGATCGGTGCCGCGGGCATCAGCGCATTTCCCATGGCGGGACGCCTTGTGCAGAAGATGGCGCAGGAGGAGGACTACACGAACTTCCTGCTGATGCACGCGATGGGCGCGAACACCTCTGGGCAACTCGGGTCTGTCATAGCCGGGGGAGTCTTGCTCACCCTCGTACTTCCGTTGGTTGGACAATGAAGCCACAGTAGGGGCGCTCACCAGCGCCCCTACTTAGTTTATAGGGTCCGCGCAGATGCGCGGTTGTGATTGAGAAGCTATCTGTAGCGAGGAGGTTATATGGGCAGAGGTATGGTCGTGGTGGATGTCGACCGCTGCAAGGGATGTGGGCTTTGTACTCACGTCTGCCCCGTGCATATCCTTGAGCTTGCCGAGACGGAGCTGAACGCGAAGGGCTATCATCCCGTGGTGGTCACGGACATGGATAAGTGCATTGGGTGTGCGTCTTGTGCGACGATCTGTCCTGATGTGGTGTTTACAGTCTACCGTCGTGCTCGTCAGCGGCAGCCGGCGGCCGTGGCGTCTAGCTGAGAGGGAGGGTGCGATGGCAAAGCAACTACTCAAAGGGAACGTAGCATTTGCCGAGGCGGCGCTCCGCAACGGCTTGCAGGCGTACTTCGGATATCCGATCACGCCGCAAAGCGAAGCGTTGGAACACCTTTCGGGTCGGATGGTCGAGGAGGGGCGCGTCTTCCTGCAAGCGGAAAGCGAAGTGGCCGCCATCAACATGGTCTATGGCGCTGCCAGCACCGGTGTTCGGGTGATGACGTCCACGTCGGGACCTGGTCTGGCCCTTATGGCAGAGGGACTCTCCTACATCGCCGGGTCGGAGGTCCCGGTGGTCATCGTTAACATGATGCGCGGTGGACCCGGCTTGGGTAACATTCAGCCCTCGCAGGCCGACTACTTCTTTATGACGAAGACCGCCGGTCACGGGGATTTTCATCCCATTGTCTTAGCCCCGGCAAGTGTGCAGGAGCTCGTCGATATGATGGGGCTGGCATTCGATCTTGCCGAGAAGTACCGCACTATCGTGATCGTCGCCGGTGACGGAAGCTTGGGACAGATGATGGAGGCGGCGGAATTGCCCCCGATGAAGCCTGTAAAAGATGCGCGTCCGGATTGGGCTGTCACCGGTGCAGCAGGTAGGGATCCGAACTTGATCACCTCCCTCTACCTTGGCGCTGAGAATCTGGAACGGCTCAATCTGCGCCTGCAGGCGAAGCTCGACGAGATCCAGCGGCACGAGGTGCGGTATATGGCGTACGAGATGGATGACGCAGACGTCGCTCTGGTCGCGTACGGCACGGCGGGACGTGTCTGTCTCTCGGTGATGCGTGAAGCGCGGAAGCAAGGCTTGCGTGTGGGCTTGCTGCGTCCTCAGACGCTGTGGCCCTTTCCTGAGAAGCGGCTGCTGCAGCTCGCCGAAGAGGTGTCTGGGTTGTTGGTCGTCGAGATGAGCGCCGGTCAGATGCTTCAAGATGTCCAGCGCTCTGTTCGAGGTCGGGTGCCGGTCTACTTCCACGGTCGCATGGGCGGTGCTATACCGCTGGTCGATGAGGTGCTGGCGGACCTTAAGTCCATGGTTGCCGAAGTTGCCCCGAATGTGATGCAGATGCAGGAGGTTCGGTAGATGACAGAACAGGCAGAGATCAAGATACCGGCAGATATGGAGCTGGTCTACACGTATCCTGAGTCATTGACAACGGTGAGCACGCACTACTGTCCTGGATGCGTCCACGGCATCGTGCATCGCCTTGTTGGGGAGGTCCTGGACGAGTTGGACATTCGGGAAGAGACAATCGGCGTGGCGCCGGTGGGGTGCTCGGTCCTCGCTTACAACTACATCAAGACCGACTTTGTCGAGGCTGCTCATGGACGGGCTCCGGCTATGGCGACGGGGATCAAGCGGATGTCTCCAGACAAGGTGGTATTCACCTATCAGGGGGATGGGGATCTGGCGGCTATCGGCACGGCTGAGATCATCCATGCCGCGAATCGAGGAGAGCTCATCACGACCGTCTTCATCAACAATGCTATCTACGGGATGACCGGCGGGCAGATGGCGCCCACCACGTTGCCCGGTATGGTCACGACGTCGTCGCCGACAGGCCGTGACTGCGCTATCGCCGGCTATCCCGTCAGGATGTCGGAGATTCTTGCCCAGACCGCCGGTGCGGTCTACATCACCCGTGAGATGGCGCTGGACATCGCGAGTATCCGGAAGACCAAAAAGGCCATCAAACGGGCGTTTCTGGCCCAGATTGAGGGGCTGGGATTTGCATGTGTTGAGGTCCTGGCGACATGTCCCACGAATTGGAACCTCGATCCATGGGCAGCTATGGCGTGGGCCAAGGAGAACATGGGCTCATACTTCCCGGTCAAGACATTCAAGATGACCGACGAGGTCAAGGCATTGAAGGCATAGGAGGTCTGAATGCGACACGAAGAGACCGTGTTTTCCGGTTTTGGCGGCCAAGGGGTGCTTTTTGCAGGCCAGCTTCTTTCCTACGCCGGCATCGCCGAAGGCCTGTACGTGACGTGGATTCCCTCCTATGGCCCTGAGATGCGCGGGGGCACGGCGAACTGCACCGTTATCCTCTCCGAGGAAGAGATCGGGGCTCCCGTGGTGCGCAACCCATCGGCGGCCATCGTCTTCAACGCCCCGTCGATGGAGAAGTACGAGCCGTTGGTCAAGCCCGATGGACTGCTTCTGGTGAATGCATCTTTGGTCCATGTTGAGAGCGAGCGTGATGACATACGCACCTGTTACATCCCAGCCACCGAGATAGCGACGGAGTTGGGCAACGTGCGAATTGCCAATATGGTTCTGCTCGGCGCCTTTGCGGAGTTGACGGGCCTGGTCTCCCTGGACACGCTGATGGAGCAGCTCGATGAGCATCTCTCGGAGCGACAGCGCAAGTGGTTGGAACCGAACAGGCAGGCTCTGGTGAAGGGGGCGGGGTTGGCGAGCGAATCCGATTGAGCGCCAGCCCACGGCAACCAGCTGGTGGCGGGTGCGGGTGTCGATTCGACACCCGCACCCGTTTCTCATTCGGTGCCTCAGGAAGCTGTGACCTCCACCACCTCGGTCGGCTCGATCTCTTTGGAGCGCGGGAGCCGAAGGACCGCGATGCCGGCAAGCGCCATGCAGGCTGCGCTGCCGGGCGTAATGGAGCAAT
>JBNGDU010000125.1:18827-27144 GCA_049975025.1 Anaerolineae bacterium | reverse complement strand
AGGCAAGCGAGCGCCTGGCTCTGACCGGGGAGGGCCGGTCCCTGCTTGACGCACACCCCGACTTCGCTCTGGGTGGCGTCCACGATGTCCGTCCGCTGGCGGAGCGGGCGCGGCGTGGCGTCACGCTTCAGCCCAGCGACTTTCTCCGGATTCGCGATACGCTGATTGGAGCTGCGCGGGTCCGGCGTGTCCTGACGCGCCTCGAGGCGCAGTTCCCGTCGCTCGCCGATATCGCCTGGCGGATGCAGGAGCTGCCCGGCTTGTCGGACTCTATCGTTCGTGTGCTCGACGAGCGTGGCGAGGTGCGGGACACTGCCTCTGACGCTCTGGCACGCATCCGTCGCGAACTGCGTATCACACAAGATCGTGTTCAGGATCGGCTTCGCCAGTTGATATCATCGCCGGAGGTGGCGCCTTATCTTCAAGAGTCGCTCGTCACACGGCGTGAGGGACGCTTTGTGATCCCGGTGCAGGCTGACTTCAAAGGACACGTTCAGGGCATCATCCACGATCGCTCTTCCAGCGGGGCCACGGTTTTCATGGAACCCGCCCAGGTCGTCGAGCTCAACAATGCTCTGCGGGAGCTGAGGATCGCAGAGGATGAGGAGATCATTCGCCTCCTGCGGGCCTTGACCGAGCAGGTTGGGAATGCCGCCGACGAGATCAATCATTCGCTGGACGCTTTGGCCGAACTCGATCTTGTGCTGGCGATGGCACGCTATGCGGAATCCTTATTCGCTACAGCGCCTGAGTTGATCCCCATACCTAAGAGGCCGCCGGAGCCTGAGGATGAGAACCTTCATCCGGGCACTGTCGTGCGGCTTAGAGGAGCGCGGCATCCCTTGATCGATCCGGAGCAGGTGGTGCCGGTTCACATTGACCTGGACCAGGACACTCACGTCTTGGTGATCACCGGGCCGAACACGGGAGGTAAGACCGTTTCTCTGAAGACGGCGGGACTGCTGACTTTGATGGCGCTGTCGGGTATGCATATTCCGGTCGATGAGGGCTCTCAGCTCTCGTGCTTCGAGTCGGTGGTGGCCGATATCGGCGATGAGCAATCGATAGAACAGAGTCTCTCGACATTCTCCTCCCATCTTACGAATATCCTGTCCTTTCTCTCGGATGCAGATCATCGCTCTTTGGTACTGCTGGATGAATTGGGTGCAGGCACCGATCCGGCTGAGGGTTCGGCGTTGGCGCGGTCTTTGTTGGAGGCTTTCCGCAAGCGACGGTCTACGGTCTTTATCGCTACCCACTACCCCGAGCTAAAGCTGCACGCGCACAACACGCCAGGGGTTCGCAACGCATCGATGGAGTTCGACGTGAAGACGCTGGCGCCGACCTACCGGCTGACCATTGGCTTGCCCGGTCGTAGCAATGCTTTTGCGATCGCTCGACGCCTCGGCATGCCCGAGCCTGTGGTGAGACAAGCTGAGGGTATGCTCTCGGGTGAGGAGCTACGCGCTGAGGACATGCTCACTGACCTTCATAATCTACGTATACAGGAGGCGCAGGCGCGTGATGCTGCCCGTGAGAAGCAGCAGGAGGTGGAGTCGCTCAGGCAGCAGCTCCACGAGCGGCTGTCCGGCATACAGCAAGAGCGGGAGGAGATCCTCCGTCAAGCCGAGTCGAATGCGGAGGCGGAGGTGGACGCCCTTCGGGATGAGCTGCGATCGCTGCGGACCAAGATGTTGCTTAACCCCCCGGGAGACGTCGGTCGCTCGTTGAGAGAGGTGGAGGAGGAGCTCGAGAAGGTCGAGGCTGAAGTCAGTCGCCCCGAACCGCTTGTCGAAGAGCTCGAGAAGGCCGAGCGGATGGCTCGAGGAACGCCGCAGCCTGGGGACAGCGTGAAAATACTATCCCTTGGTTTTGAGGGCACTGTCCTGGAGGTTGCCGACGATGAGGTCGCCGTTCAGGCTGGAGCCATACGCACTCGTGTGCCCAAGAGCGATGTCGCGCTACTTCAGCAAGAACCGGAGCCTGCTTCGTCCGGAGTCTCGGTGCCGCAGCGTCCTGCCTCGCCCGGGGTCCAGATCGACCTCCGGGGCCAGACGGTGGATGAGGCACTGCGGGCACTGGAGCGCTATCTGGACGAGGCGGCGATGGCGTCCTTGCCTTGGGTGCGCATCGTTCACGGCAAAGGCACAGGTAAGCTCCGTCGCGAGGTGCGACGTTACATGGCGACCCATCCACTCGTCACTTCATACGAAGCTGCGCCCTTGAACGAAGGCGGCGATGGCGCCACTGTCGCTCGACTGGTGAGCACAGGATAGCTCCGACTTCCGCTGCTCAGGCTGGGGTGCGGAGCACGCGGTCAACGCGCCGCATAACACGAAAGGACTGGCGTCAGAAATAGCGCCAGTCCTTGAGATAGGTGTGATTTTCTAGGATGCCTAGTCGTCGCTCTTGCTGCTCCCACTTGATGTATCCGAGGTCTCGGACTTCGAGCTGCTGGACGACGAATCGGTCTTCTCGCTTGAGCTATCCTCTTTTTTGGTTCCCGGCATGGCGGTTGAGGACTTGGCACGGTTGTCTGTTACGTAGAATCCAGAGCCTTTGAAGATAATGCCCGCAGGTTGAATCAGCCTGACAACAGGCCCCTCACACTCGGGGCATATTTTCACCGGCTCATCGCTGAAGCTTTGGCGCCGCTCGAAGCGCAACCCGCATTCTTGACATTGATATTCGTAGAGTGGCATTTGGAATGTACCTCCCAGGCCCAGAAATAACCACCTTATTATAGATCTTTTGGCCCATTTGGCAAGGTTTGGACGATCGTCTCGAAGACATTGTCGAACATCTCTAGGGTCAGGCGTCCTGTCTGAGTGTTCTGACGGCTGGGGTGATAGGATGTGGCTAGGGCCGGCAGCGGTTTTGGAAGACGAGTATAGAGGCCGTGTTCGAAGGTCACTTTGGGCAGGTCGTGGCCTTGCTCGCGGAGCAGGCGCAGGTATCCTTTGAAGGCGACGTGCCCCAGCGCGAGGACAACCTGTAGATCGGACAGCAGGTCGATCTCGCGCGCGAGGAAGGGCCGGCAGTTGTTCAGCTCCTGGGCGGTCGGTCGATTTTTCGGCGGCGCGCACCTTCCCACAGCGGTGATAAACGTGTCGCGAAGCCGCAATCCATCGCCTCGATGGGTCGAGCTGGGTTGATTTGCGAGACCAGCCCCGTGGAGCGCGCCAAAGAGTGTGACCCCCGAGCTATCGCCCGTGAACATCCGCCCTGTCCTGTTCGAACCGTGGGCGCCGGGCGCTAACCCGATGATCAGCAGTCGCGCCTCGGGGTCGCCGAAACCGGGCACGGGCCGACCCCAGTAATCCCAGTCCTCGTAGGCTCTTCGCTTGACGCGGGCCACCTCTTGGCGCCACGCCACGAGTCGCGGGCAGCGCTGGCAGTGGATGATCTCGTTCTCAAGTTGATCCCAACCGTCGCTATTCACGTGAGATATCCTTTCCCAGGATTTGGGCTCAAGATCAGCTTCTTATTGAGGACAAATAGGTCGCGTGGGCGCTACGGGGCGGCACTGCTCAGCCGGGTCAATACGGCCTGAGCCTCATCGTAATGCTGGAATTCACGTTCCCGCTCGCGGAACTTGGGAGTGTGTATTCTGCGCCGTCCGTTGACTCTTCGCACACCCAGTTCCCGGTGCAGCAACTCATGATAGACGGCGAAATCGACGACGTACTCCGGTACATCATACGCGTCCAGGGTGGTGCTGATCATCAAAACATCGCGTGTGCTGTCGTAATGACCGAACTTGCGGTAGGTGTGAACCTCACTCCAGGCAAGCCGGGGCAGTGATTGCTCACCTTCGAAGTAGGTCTCGTTGACGCGGTCGAAGGCTTCTTGAAGGTCGTGGCAGACGCCCTGCGCGGTGGCGCTGATGTCTGTCGGCGTGGCGGATACCAGAGCCATCTGCACCTCCGCGTAGTCAGGTGATGCGGCGTACCGTTTCAGTGCATCGCGGTCGACGTCACTACCTATCCGGAAAGCTTCTCGCATCAGGGCCGTGAGCGTGTGATCAGGGGCATCGATGAAGCCCTCGTTGACCAGGATATCCATCACGCGCTTTTGGGGGCGCGTTCGGAAGAGCATGGAGGTTGCATAGATCCGGATGCGTGCCGTCTGAGGCCGCGAGGACTTGATCCTCTGCCCGGCCCGCGTGAGCGTGGCGAGCGTGTCCAGATGGCGGCTCAGGTTATCCGCGTCGCTCAGGAACCGCATCCACTGGTACCCTCGACGCGATGGGGTGGGCAGCTCAAAGAGCTTGCCGCCGGCGCTTTCGAATAGGTCGGCGATGGCGTCCGCTTCCGTGCGTATCTCTGTCGCGAGCCGCTCGACCTCCGGGCTCTGGCCCAAGTTGCCTTTCTTCACCTGTGCAATGAGATCCCGGAACCTCTGGTGATAACGATTGCAGCTTGCTATGACCCCTGTGATACTCAAAGGGGGTTCCTCCGGCGGCGGGGGTTCCGAGGTCACCGGCAGGTCATCCAGATCCAGATTCCGGAGATACTCGTAAGCGCGCCGCGATGGCGTGGGGAGATCCTCGGGTGTCGCGTGACTTTCGCGACAGATGCGGTCGACTGTCTTGATAGCCCTTCGAACCGCTGCGCGGAACGTCTCGACCTCGCCCTCGGGTATCCCGATCCGCAGCTGATCCCGCACGCTGTTCATCAGGCTAACGAGACCGCTGACGCGCACTTTGTATCGTTTCCTGGTCATTGGTTCAAGTTTAGCACATAGAGAGCAATCAGCGACTGCTGAGTGTCAAGTTACCCCAACTTAGTCAATTGTCCAGGCCTAGATAAGCCAGACACTGCGCGATGCAGATCCCCAGGGGCTGCTCGGTATCTAGCATGAGATGCGGATAGTAGAGCGGCTCTGCACGCGCCTTCACCCGGTAATAGAGTGCTGCGTCTCGGTTCGCGGCAGGATGGTCGCCGCTGGCGCGGTCAGCGGCGAGACGGCGCAGCGCGGTTCGCTCAGCGCATGTGCACTCGATGAAGGCGAGACCCGTCGCCATCTCCTCGGAGGCATTGACGACGGCCTCGACCTGGTACGATCGCGAGAAGGTGTGCCCATCGAGGATGATCGCCCGCTCAGGACGGCGGCTGAGCGCAAATTCCGCCACCTGCAGCATAATGCTCACGCAGAGGTCATCCTGTTCTGATGAGTATTCAATAGCCTCGGGTGGGAATAGCGCGGCGCGGATGATGTCTTTGTCCAGCACCACGGCGTCCACGGCCCTGGCGAGCGCACGAGCTATCGTGCTCTTGCCGGTACCAGGCAAGCCGGCCATCGCGATCAGCATTTGAGCCCCCTAGCAAGTCAGAATAGGTTCTGCTGTTGAGCGCGCTTAAGCAGAGAGCGAAACCGGTCCGGGGAGCACGCGCGCAACCCCAACGCCGCGCGATCCAGCCTGCCGCGTCGAAGATAGGCCAGGACCTCCTCTTCGAGTGACGTGACGTGGATCTCGGTCCCGTCGATCTCCACCGTATCGCCGGTTGAGGCAAGAGACGGGACCCAACGCCCGTCCGGTGTCCGGCGTTCTAGGGACGCCATGGCCTCGACCGTGACGGCGTCAATGACGAAGCGCCCGAAGTGGGAGCGTATGACATCGCTTTCGCGCCAGGTCACGGGCTCGATAGCGTAGTCCGCGAAGCGCTCCTGAAACCGGTAGATATCGCCTGGCGGCAGCTCAAGATCCAGGTCATTGACCGGCACGTCCAGGCCGTGCAGGGCAAGTGAGGTGCCGCCTACGACCTTGTAGGCGATATTGGCGCGGTCCAGTTCACGCGCGAGATTGGTTAGGACACGCCTCCACAGCGGCTTCCGGCAGACCGCGAGGAGATGCTCTGTCCCACCCAGGATCGAGGGATCTTGGGCGATCTTATAGTTGAGATCTACCCAGAACTGCCAGTCCTCCCCCTCAAGGGCACTGATCTTCTCCTCGCGCCCGCTGGTCACGCCCTCAACGGCGAGGAGCGCGGTGACATCAAGGCCCAGCCTGCGACAGAGAGGGCGCACCTCGTTCGGATGCGCGAAGTAAGCGGTGAAGCCGGTGGACCCATTGGCGCGAGGGGGGAGCAACCCGGTCTCAGCGATGCGATAGTAGAGCTCGGGCATCTTGGGGGCTCGCTCAGGATAATGGGCGGCGGCATCGATGTGCCCGGCGTAGCGCGAGATGAACGCTGCGAAGACCCATCCCCCCGGCTTCACGACCCGGTAGGCCTCAGCCAGTGCTTGACGGCGCTCCGTTTCCTCCAGGAGGTGATAGAGCGGACCCATTAGCAGGACAGCGTCGAAGCGATCTGCGCCGAAACGTGATAGGTCCGTGGCCGTCCCCTGCTCGTATCCGGCAAGCTCGACGCCGTGTCCCTCCGCTTTGGCCCTGGCCAGCGCGATAAGCTCCGGTGACAGATCGAACAGGGTCACGTTGTAGCCGCGGCGGGTGAGGGTGACGGCGTACCTCCCGGGTCCTCCACCGCAGTCGAGGATGTCGGCTGGCGGCGGGGGTAGGTGATCATCGAGCGCTCGCAAGGTTACGGCGAACTCCATGGGGTGCCGAGCCAGGCGCCCCCACTCGCGGTCTGGCTCGCTACGATACAGCGCTTGGACTGCGTCACGCGCGTCGTTCATTGTATACCTATCGCTTTACACCTGGCACTGGATACTCCCGCGAACAACCAAGTCCATCCCAGTTCAGTCTCGTGCATAATCTCGCGCCAGAAGGTCTTTCCTAACATCGGTAGAAGCGTCGGCTTTGATCTTTGTCGACACACCTCCTACAGAAGACCAAATGGACATCACGTGACTACCATTTTGGGGGATGCGTTCTGGGCTCTGGCGCCTACCATCCTCCACGTTTCACCAGATCGTCGAGGTCCTTGCGACGCTTTGAACGTGGTGACGCATCGGAGTAACCGAGTGGCGTGAAGACAATGGGCTCGACGCCCTCCGGCAGATTGAGCACGTCCCTTGCGGCATCTGGGTCGAAGGCCGCGATCCAGCAGGTCCCCAACTCCAGAGCCGTCGCCGCCAGCACAATGTGGTCCATGACGATGGCGGCGTCCACGTCCACATAGCTTTTGCCATCATGACTCCGTACCCAGCCCTCTGCCTCAATACCGCAGACGCACAGCACGACCGGGGCGTCTGTGAACCACTCCGCCCCATAGACCGTGCTCAGTTCCTCTTCACGGCCCGCCGTCTCGATCACGAGGACACGGAAAGGCTGTCGATTGGCTGCCGTTGGCGCGAGGCGCGCGGCCTCCAGCACTTTCTCCAGTTTTTCGTCCTCGACCGCTGTTGGCTTATAGGCGCGTACGCTGTATCTCTCCTGAATTACTTTGAAGAAATCCATCGGAAACTCCTTTCGTGGTACCTGCTTTTCCGGCGGTGGCTTACTCTGAGGGGATCGCCGTGATCCCGTGCTTAACGTGCCTTGATTGTGGTGGCATATGTTGAGTTTGTCAACTGGATCTCTGATACCGATGGTTGGAGCGGCGTTTGCTTGACCAAATGACGTATAACCGTAAAATGCACGGGATGATCGGATTAGGCGGTCACATCTATCGGTTGACCGTGGGAGATGATATGGCAACAAGCGAATTCGCGGTTGAGAGAGACTGGCAGTCAAACAGAGAGAATGCGGCGATCTGGGTCTTCTCCCATGCGATCAGACATGTACTACCCATTGTGGGCGTTCTAGCCGGGGCCGTCGGCAACGCACTGCTTGCGTCGGCGCAGCCGATCTTGATAGGGAGAGCCTTTGATGCTCTGTCCGGCGAAGATCAGGCGCTCAAGGTTCTCGCGAACGCGGCCTTGCTCGTCGGCGTTACTCAGGTCGTTCGCGGTTTCGCGCTGCAGCTGCTGAGGAATATCTCGGCCGAAACCCTGGGGCAGCGTATCGAGCGCGATATTCGTGACGAACTCTATATCAGCCTCGTTGGTAAGAGTATGGCTTTCCACGACGCGCATCCCACGGGGGACTTGATGGCTCGCGCGACGAACGACGTTCGCCAGATCAACTTCATGTTCAACCCCGGCTTGAACATGGTGATTGGTTCGGCCAACTTTCTGGTTATGCCTCTCTTCGTTGCGCCGACTATTCATCCCCAACTCATTCTGGCGCCGGTCATCTACCTCTTCTTCTATGGCTTTGTCGTCTTCGGCTACCTGCGTCAACTGCGACCGGCCAGTGAGGCCGTGCGCCGGGAGTTTGGTGATATGAACACCACGCTGACCGAGGCGATCGAGGGCATTGAGACGGTTAAGGGTGCGGCACAGGAGTCGCATGAGATCGGTCGCTTCA
>JBNGDU010000125.1:0-18817 GCA_049975025.1 Anaerolineae bacterium | reverse complement strand
GCATTTCTCTGGGAGCAGGAGATCCAGGCGAGGTTCCTACCACGTCTTTTGCTGGCACTTCTGATCGCCGGCGGCCTGCTCCACAGTTTTCTGCTTTTCCGGTCCGGTGCGATCGGCTTGGGGGGCGTCGTTGCCTACAATGGTCTTCTGATGCTCTTCGGTTTCCCGACCTGGACCGGCCAATTTGCTTACCCCCGCGTGGCCTCGGGCCTCGCCAGCGCCCGGCGGCTTCTGGAGCTGATGAAGAGCCGCACGGAGCTGGGGCAAAACGAGGCCGGCTATGATGCGCCGATGAAGGGTGAAGTGACGTTCGACAACGTCTGGTTCTGTTACGAAGCGCCGGACGAAACGTGCGACGTTGAAGAGGAATCCGTCGCTCTGGAGAATATCAACTTCCACGTTGAGCCTGGGCAGACCGTGGCCATCGTGGGGCAGACGGGGTCTGGGAAATCCACCATCGCCAAGCTGATCAACCGGATCTACGATGTGGACGAGGGCCAGGTGTTGATGGATGGGGTAGACGTTAGGGAGTGGAATCTCGCCGCTCTGCGACGTCAGATCTCCATCATTGAGCAGGACATCTTTCTCTTCTCACGGACCATCGAGGAGAACATCGCGTTTGGCTATCGGGAGGCCACACACGAGCAGATTGTAGCGGCTGCTAAAGCTGCTCAAGCCCACGATTTCATCCAGAGCTTTGAGGATGGTTATGAGACGGAGGTGGGTGAGCGTGGTGCGACGTTGTCGGGTGGACAGCGTCAGCGTGTCGCGTTGGCGCGTGCCTTCCTGACGGATCCCGCGATCCTAGTTCTGGATGACGCCACCAGCGCTATCGACAGCGAGACCGAAGATCGCATCCAGCGAGCCATAGAACGGGCGGCGCGAGACCGGACGACGTTCCTCATCACCCATCGGCTCTCCCAGATCCGGTGGGCTGATCTCATCATCGTGATGAAGCAAGGTCACGTGGACGCTGTGGGCACCCATGAGGAGCTTATGGAGACCTCGCAGGCCTATCGCAATATCTTTGCCCGGTACGACTGAGTCTGTTCCCCGGATGGCGTATCAGCCTCCGGAGCGTTCTGCAGGAAACTAATTCAGGGAGTGGTATGGGATTTTTCTATGGCTTGAGGAAGGAAGAGTACGATCGCGAGTACGACGATCGCGAATTGGTGCGGCGCATCTATGAGTATTTCAAGCCGCACGGCAGGCGCGTCGTGGTCATCGCGGTCGTCACGGTTTTGACTTCCTTGTTGACCGTCGTGCCACGGATTGTCGTGTCGGAGGGACTGGATCGACTGGTTGGCGACCGTGACGACGTGCCGCTGATTCTGATCGTCGTCGGCATCGTGGCGCTGGGTGGCGCGATTGATTGGGCCGGCACCTGGCTTAGGCGCCATCTCTTGGCTCGTGTGACCGGCTCGATCATGCAGACGCTGCGCGATGACGCGTTCTCGGCCTGTATGCACCACGATATGTCTTTCTATGACAAGTACCGCTCTGGACGTATCATCAGCCGCATCACCTCGGATACAGAGGAGTTCGCACGTGTGGTGCAGCTGGTGACGGATTTCCTCGGTCAGGTGCTGCAGGTGGTATTCCTGGTCGGTTGGTTGTTATCTATCTCCTGGCAGTTGACGCTCATGGTGCTTGCCTTCATCCCTCTCGTGATAGGGGCTGCCTTCAGCCTGCGACGGGCCGCGCGCAAGGTCACGCGTAAGGGGTTCCAAGTGATCGCCGAGGTCAACGCTGCGATCCAGGAGGCCGTGACCGGCATCAGTGTGGCGAAGAACTTCCGCAAGGAGCAGGCCATCTACGAGGAATTCTCTGAGATTAACGAGAAGTCTTATCGGGTTAACCTGCGCCGCGGCTACGTACTGGCGCTGAGTTTTCCGATGCTGAACGCGCTCTCCGGTGTTGGCACGGCGCTGATCGTCTATTTCGGCGGGCGGAGCACGGCGACTTTGGCGATCACTCTAGGTGAGTGGTATCTCTTCATCACCAGTATGGACCGCTTCTGGTTTCCGGTCTTGAGCATCTCGGCTTTCTGGAATCAGTTCCAGGGCGGATTATCGGCGGCTGAGCGGGTCTTCGCGCTTATCGATGCGGAGTCGGACGTGGAGCAGGTGGACAATCAGCCGGCTCGCGATCTGGAAGGCGAGATCGTCTTCGAAAACGTCCATTTCCGCTACACGGAGCAGGAGCAGGTACTGAAGGACTTCTCGCTCCATATCCAGCCTGGCGAGAGCATCGCTTTGGTAGGCCATACCGGGGCAGGCAAGAGCAGTATCGCGAATCTCATCGCCCGATTCTACGAGTTCCAGGATGGACGCATCTTGATTGACGGTCAGGATATCCGGAGCTTTGACCTGAACGACTACCGGAAGCGGTTGGGTATTGTGTCGCAGATGCCATTCCTCTTCTCAGGCACCGTAAAGAGCAACATCGAGTACGGACGTGAGGATGTCACTGCGGAGGAGATTTTGGAGATTGCGGAGCGTATCGGAGGTGGAGACTGGCTGCGTACGTTGCCGGAGGGACTGGCGACCAATGTCGGCGAGCGCGGCTCCCGCCTGTCGATGGGGCAGCGCCAACTGGTGGCGCTCATGCGCGTCTTGGTACAACATCCCGCGATCTTTATACTTGACGAGGCTACGGCGAGCATCGATCCATTCACCGAGGCTCAGATCCAGGAAGCGACCGAGATGATCTTGGCGCAGAGCACGTCGATCCTGATCGCCCATCGTCTATCAACCATCCGAGCCGTGGATCGCATCCTTGTCCTTCGTGAAGGCGAGATCATCGAGGAAGGCAGCCACGACGAGTTGATGTCTCAGGGTGGCCATTACGCCGAACTGTACGACACCTATTTCCGACATCAATCACCGGACTACCGTCCACCGGCGCCGGAGGAGGAAGAAGAGGACTACCTCGAGTTACTGCCTCAGTATCGCGGGACACCTTAGGCTTTCTCGCGCGCTACCTATTCGAGAGTTAAGTTATGAAGCGAACTCACATCATTTATACCTTGATCGGCGTGGGCGTCTCCGTACTTCTCGCCCGTTCGTTCCAGGAACGTCTCTTCGTACATCCCTACGTCACGTGGTTGGGCGCGACCAGTATATTGACCTGGGCGCTT
Organism: Anaerolineae bacterium; assembly: GCA_049975025.1. Lineage (GTDB taxonomy): Bacteria > Chloroflexota > Anaerolineae > B4-G1 > SLSP01 > PWVB01. Next base: position 15,678 of record JBNGDU010000125.1, on the reverse strand, counting down.
TACGCGTGGGATAAACGGATGTCGGAGCTGGAGAAGCTGCTCAAGGGCTGGCGAGTGCCGGAGTTCGTCCTCAATCTGATGTCGTTTATCGGCGGCTTTCTTGGGGCGTGGATTGCCCGTCCCATGTTCGGCCACAAGAACGATCCCAAGAGGCATCCGACCATCCTGGTCGTCCTTATCGTGAGCACTGTAGCCCACGTGCTCTTTGCCCTGAGGTTGATCTACGGACCACCGTTGACGCTATGGCCCCCGGAGAACTGGCTGACGTTCTAGCCTCATAGTACGCCACTGACGACCAGGCCAGAAGCGGCATCCTCGGCCCCTTTGCCGGGGTCTTTTGCGGCACGCGGCCTTCAGAACCGGCCCGTCTCTGTCCTGTGGAAACCGGGCTCTCTGTCTTCAGGTGAGCGGCGCCCAGCCGTTCAGCTGGGCGCTGCCTGCCGATGTAGTGTCTGAATGATGAGGTCAGTCGACTTCTTTGATGCGTAGAGCGATGTAAGGCTTTCCGGGAAGATCGACCCTGGTGGTGCCGGAAAAGGTGCCGTCCAGCTTCCTGGTCATCATGTCCCACGTGTCGATGACCTCGATCGTGAAGCGCTCTCCCTCAGAAAGCGGGATCTCCTTGAAGGCCGGTCGATGAATACCGAAGTAGATGAGCGCGTAGCTGTCCCCGCGACCGGACCGAGAGAGGTTCCAGGTGCTTTCCAGCGGGTCGATCTGAGGGCCGGCTTCCATGATCTCTCGGAGGAACGCGATGCGTTCCGGACTCTGTCCGTGCAAAATGCCACCCTTCGACCACCAGAGGATGTCCTCAGGGTGGAGGTAGGTCTCGCCGTGTCCTACGTAGCCACCTCGTGAGAACCCCTCCCAGAAGCGGTGGGTCATCTCCTGCGCCGTGATGTTGCCCCAGTTGTGGTGGATGTTGCCCTCGTACGCGCACTCGTCGACGACCACGGGCTTGCGGAACGTCTCCCGCCAGTGATTCACTTGGGTCAGATCGTGGCGCTGGATGCTGCAGTGGGTCACCCAGGGCTTACTATGATCGTAGAATACCCGGCAGTTGTGGACCGAGCGGAGATGCTGGTAGGGATCGTGGGTCTGAACGATTCGGAAGAAACGATCCCAGTCGCCCATCGTCTTGGCCTCCATCAGGTCGTACTCGTTGGCCATCGACCACCAGATATTGCGGTAGGCTGCCAACCGGGCGACGACATAATGCAGATAGCGATCGTCAACCTCCGACGGCATCGTACTGTAGCCCCAGCGATCGTAGGGATGGAAGAGAATGAGATCGGCCTCGATCCCCAGATCGCGCAGGTCCCCGATGCGTGTTTCCAAGTGTTGGAAGAAGGCCGGGTTGAAACGCTCGAAGTCGAAACCATCTTCACCTTGTTCGAAGGCATGGTACTCGGGCTCGTTGCGGTTGAAGGTGTAATGCTTGGGGAAGGCGCACATACGCATCTTGTTGAAGGGCGCGTCTTTCAGGGTCCTCAACGTTTGCTCCTCCAGATCGTCGCCCTGATGGTTCCAGACGTAGCACGTGGTCCCGAACGGGAAGTAGGGGGTGCCGTCTTCGTAGGCGAAGTGGAAGGTGTCGTGCACCCGAACGGGACCGTGGTTGGATCCCGAGGCCGGTTCACACGTAAAGCTTCCTGTAACCCCGCTCAACGCCTCCGCGTTGCTGTGCGTGGTATAGGTCCATTGGCCCGGGACATCCGGCATGAATCGTACTTTGTAGGTGCCATCGCCGTCGTAGAAGCCGTCCACCTCAACGACGCGGTGTTTGAACCTGAACTCCGCGCCGAATTGCACCTCAAGGAAAGGGTTCCCGCTTGTCGGGCCCTCTAGTGTCAGTTCAAAGATCCCCCAGCGCTCTGCTTTTGGACTTGCCATATCGCCTGTTTTCCTCCTGAGTATTAGCTAACCGAGCTAGAGTCTCAGCGCATCTCGGGGTGTGTTGCCCCGGATATCCTCAGATGATCCGGGGCGATCACGCCTGGTGCGCCATGTGCAGCGCTCAGCCCTCCGCGACCAACGTGTTGGTGAGCTTGCCGAGGTTGCCGACCTCAACGCTCACCTCGTCACCGGGCTTCATCCAGATCTTGTCCTCCATGCCGAGGATGACCCCTTCCGGTGTGCCGGTGAGAATCAGGTCGCCGGGCTTGAGCTGCATATACTGGCTGAAGTAACTGATGATCTCAGCTATGGTGAAGATCATATCCGACGTGTTGGAGTTCTGACGCAGTTCCCCGTTCAGCCAACTGCGCGTCGAAAGCCGTTGGGGATCTTCGATTTCGTCCGCCGTCACCAGGTAGGGGCCGAGTGGACAGAAGCCGTCCAGGGTCTTCCCCAAGAGCCACTGGCTGGTGCGCATCTGCAGTTCGCGGGCACTTACGTCGTTGGCGTTGCAATATCCCAGCACGTAGTCGAGCGCACGTTCCTCAGCGACATATTTCGCCGGTCTGCCGATCATCACCGCCAACTCGACCTCATAGTCGTACTCCTTGACATGGGTGGGGACAGCGATGGGGCGGCGATGTCCGGTGAGCGCGTTGTTGAACTTTGAGAAGAGGACCGGTACCTCGGGGACCTCCGAGCCGGACTCTTCGGCGTGGCGCCGGTAGTTGAGACCCACGCAGAGGATCTTCTCGGGGTTATAGCAACTCGGCCCGAACTGCAAGGTGGCCTCGTCCAGGATCCATGGTGCGCCTTCATCCTCAGCCAGCGCATCGGCGAGCAGGCCTGTCAACTTTGGAAGCGCGTCGAGCCCGCGCCCGAAGAAAGCCGCCGGATTCGTCGGCACGTCATCTCGTCCCAGCGCTTGTGCCGCCGCTTTGACGTCAATGACGCCCAAGTGGGTCTTGATGCCTAGGGCAAAGCCTATGGCTGTCCGATAGGTCAGCAATTTCATCGTGCTAGCTCCTTTCTTTGACTTTATAGATCGTCGGCTGTAAGCTCGTCGGCGATGTTGGTCATGGTGATGCGGCAACGCCGGCTGAAGGGCATCTCCCAGTAGCTATTGAAGGCGCTTCCCGGATTGACACAGACCGCCAGGGAGGACAACTGCGCATACTCACCCCAACCCATCGCGAAGAAGTCGCCCACCGGGCATTCGACCGAGGGTTGCTCCTGATCGTCCCAGTAGATGCGCAGAATGCTGAACCGCCAGTTGCCCGCCGGCGTCATCCAAATCTGCTGGATGGCCCCAGGGCCGTCGATACGGGCCAGCGTGAGGGTCTCACTTGCCGGTATGACCACCGATGGTGAGACTTTCCACCCTTGTCCGAGATCGCGGGCCGGTCTTGCGCCGGTGCCCTCGGTGGCCATGCCGCCCTTGCCTTTCTCGCCGGTGAGGTTCTCGGCGCTGATCGAGCGGCTTTCGGCATTGGAAAGCCTCGAAAGGTTGCCCAGATGCATGCCAAGACCTTTGAATGTCGCCATAGTGACCTCCTTGTCGTTGTCCTGAGTGATGAGCTTTGCAAGTCAGTCGACCTCGATAACGTCTGAGGGCTCGCCCGTACCCTGCCAGTAGTCCTTAGCGCGGACCCGATAGAATCCCTTCACCGAATCGGCGACGTGCAGATACGCTGTGTCCAGCTGGTCTGGACCGTTGATGCGCGTGAAGGGTCCGTCTGCATCCGGCGCATAGTGGACCTCGTAGGTCGAAAGCGTGCGCGTATCGAGACCATCCCAGATGAGCAGGATCTCCTCCTGGTCCGTCATGCCCTCGTATCGTTCGTACCGCAGCCCCGTTACCTTCTTAGGGAGTCGCTCGGGTCTGTGGGTCAGCAGCACGAGCGTGACGCCCGGCAAGGGCTGATCGAACCTCGTTGTCATAACGCCGTTCTGAATCGTGACGTCGTGGGTCGAGGCCATCGTGGTGAGTTCCTGATGTTTGCGCAGTTCGGCGTATTGCTCGGGTGTGAGGGCTTTCGGGGCTCCCATCCTCTCCCACACCTTGAAGGGGTCGCCGTGCTTATCATCGATGCGGTAGTAGGTCAGGGCTGCCCGCCTGAACGGGATGTCCGTGATCTTCAGCGTGATCGGTTCGGAGCTGCTGCTAAAGACTTCGTCGCTGCTGTTGTAGATGAGAATTGCGACTTGTTCCACTCCACGCACTGTGGCGATGACGCCGAGCGATTCGGCGACGTTCGGGACCCCTGATACCTCACAGCGCTCGTCGCCTAACAGGGAGAGCAAAGTCATCAGGGAGAAGATGGGTTTCTTGATAAGCTCAAATCGGCGGCGCCGGGGATCCTCTTCGTAACGAGGGACATCGCGTTTGTCCTCGCTTTGGCCGTGATCGATGTGATCGAACGTGCTAAAGCGTGCCAGCAGCGTTCGGTGTCCCCAGGTGCCCAGAAAGCCGTTATCGTTGCTCAGCAGACCGTAGTTGACGCCCTTCTCGTCGATGAGTTTCACAATGTGCTGGTTGATGATCTTCGCCGCGATCGCTACGTAGTAAGGGCGTGCGCGCCAGGTGTGGATCGTTCCCCAGCCTACCTGAGGATCGCACTCGTTGTTGATGACGGGCAGACCGTCCAGATCAGGGTAGTTCTCACGGATGTAGTCGACCATCTCGGCTTCCCGCTCGATGATGCTCATCGAGTTGGGCGTGAGATCCTCCGGGTGCGATTGGACGCCCTTGACGTGCATTGAGATAAAGGCCGGAGATGGATTGGTGCCGCCGGTGACGCTATTGGACTTCGCGTCGGCGTGTGCCAGGTAGACCTTAAAGGTGCTGGAGAGCCCCTGACACGTGCCCGGCCCGCCGAACTTGAGCTCGCTATCGGCCTCGGCCAAGCCGGCTGCGCACGCGTCGACGTAGACGCAGAACGCCGCATCGCTCTGTTTCCAGAACCCGACGTCAGGTTCATTCCAGGTCTCGAAGACCCAGCTCCGGATCTCCTCCCGACCATACCGTTCGATGAGATGGCGAGCAAGATCGCGGATCAGCCGCTGCCAGGCCCTCGCCTGTTGCTCATCGGTGTAGTCGTCGAAGTAGCCCTCGACATTGCCCATAAGCTCAAAGAAGGGCCTGAGCCCATTTCGAACGAGCGCGTCGAGCGCCGTGTCGAGGCGCGACCAGTCATAGGTTGGTGAATCCGTGTCCAATCCCTCAGCCATCACCAGTTCCAGCAAGTAGTGGATGCGGACCCAGGTGACGCCGCCGTGGGGGATGGCGCCAATGTAGGTCATAGCTTGCTGCATGTCGGCGTTAAGCAGCATGTTGGCCGGCGTGAAGCCGGTACTCCGCCAGAAGTGATCGAGCTTGCCTAGGCTCTTCGCACAGTTGACGGTGATATCCATTGCTAGCCTCCTCTTGATGAGGTCAGGTCACCGACCTCAAGTCGACGCGTGTGATCCGATGCTTCGTTTGCTGTTTCAAGCTCTTGAGATCCTGTTGTTCGTTGGTCTCGTCAGCTCTGGACTGAACAAGCTTGAGGTGGATTGAGCACGCTCTGTCGTTCGGTATCCCTTGGTTCCGGCAGGCTCATCGATAACGGAAGAGCCGCGATGGTCCCAATGGCGGTGATAATAAAGAGCAGCGTGTAGTTATCATTGGTCCACTGGAGTACAAAGCCGCCCAGCGTTGAAAAGAGCGCCGTTACACCGTTGAGCGTGTTGGTGAGCCCGACGTAGAGTGGTCGCTCCGCTTCCGCTGCCCATTCCAGGACGAAGGAGGTCCAGGCGGGCAGATAGCAGCTCATCGAGGCTCGCATAGCGAAGAAGACGAGCCCGTATGCCCAGGCCATCCACGTCGGGTCACTCAACACCGTCGGCGTCACCAGTGCGAAGACCGGGATCAGTGCGGTGATGATGATGCTGACTTGGGACGTGCGCTTGGTACCGTAGCGCTCGTTCAACCATCCGAAGAGCGCTGCCGCGAGGATACCGCCGACCACGCCGACAGAGGTGTAACGTCCGGCGACCTGATCGGGTAGCTGTAGCTTGTCCAGGGCGAAGGTCATGTAGAAGGGCGTCGCGAGGCCCGCCAGGCCGAAGAGCTGGCGGGTCAGGAGGTAGCGCCGGAAGGCGTGATCCTTCTTGAGCACGCTCCAGAGCTGTGGAAGGTACTCTCGCCAGCTTGGTACGCGCGAGGCAGTGACGCCCTTGCTCTCCACGCTCATCGCCAGCGAGGTGAGCGAGAATGCCAGCATGACGAATCCAAGCAGAAAGAGGGCGGCGTAGTTGTTCGGGAAGGCCGGACCTAGATCGCTTAACATCCACTCGACCCCAAACCCAGCGAAGAAACTCAACGTGCCGGATAGGACCTGTCCCGTGGTCATCATCCGCCCGCGGCGGTGCGCGGGGATAGACTTGCCGATGAAGTCGAACCACGCTAGGCTCGCGAGGCCGTCCCCAATCCAGAATGCGCTCAGGGCCAGGGTTGTGAGCGCCGTGATCAAGCCTGGGGGATGAGCCCCGGTGAGCCAGATAAGGGCGGCAAGTCCGAGGATCAGCGTCCGGCTGATGCCGGCGGGCGCCAGGATGTAAGGCTTCTTGTAGGGCTTGTCGGCCAGATAACGCGCTGCGAAGAGCTGAGGGAGCAGCCATCCGGCCCGCTGCAGCGTCGATAGGAGGCCGATCACGGATGATGAAGCGCCCAAGGTGCTGAGAAAGCCCGGCACCACGGTGGTCGGCCCGAAAAAGGCCATGCCGATGCCGAAGAAGCAGAAGTCGAGCGCGATGCACCAGAAGTTCCGCCGGTAGCGGGCCGGGAGTGGCGCTTGTGCCTGTTCTGCTTGAGCTCCTTCCCCGATCAGGCCCTTATCCGGGCCCGAACCTGCGATTCGACCCAGACTGCTGGTTCGATCGTTGTCTGTTGTCGCTGCCACGGGCTCAGGCGTTGGGAAGGTAGGCCCCCAGGGCTTTCAGACGCGCCTGGAGGTTTGCAATGTCGACCTCGTGGACCGAGGTGCCGGTCTCCGCAGCCAGGGCCGCCCCGACGCCGGCTGCCTGACCGGTGATGTAGCATCCGGGCATCACGCGGATGGAACCCTGGAGGAAGCGGTCGCTGCTGACGCACCGTCCCGCCACCAGCACGTTGTCCAAGCCGCGCGGCGTGAGAATTCTGTAGGGAATGCCGTAGCTCTCCCCGTCTTTGTAGCGCAGGGACCCGAACTCCTCCTCAAACTTAGCGAAATCCTCGCTGCTCGGCGTGGGGGGGTGAATGTCGACCGGATAGCTATAGCGCCCGATCTCGTCCTCGAAGACAGCCTGGGTCTTGAAGTCCTCCAGATTGAGGATGTAGTCGCCCAGGATGCGCCGCGTCTCGCGGAGTCCCAACAGCCCGCCGGTGGCCGCCAGGTAGATGTTCTCAAAACCCTCCAGGTAGTTCTCGTAGTAGGTCTTGTACTCCTGCATGCTCTTGCGACCCCAGAGCAAGGCCTCGGTCAGCGATCGCTCATCGGTGCCGTCAACGCCGAAGGTGTGACCGATGTTGCCGCCGCCGACCCTGTCGCCTACCTGCCACATGCCGGGCAAATGGCGATCTTGAATCGTGAAGACACCATCGGCGAAGGCGCGCTCCAATCCCTCGTTCTGCCGTGAGGTCACCCGATCCCAGTCAACGCCGCACCATAGACTGCAGAGTGTGCCCGGCATCAGGCTGCCTTCCTCATCGCCTTTCTCAAAAGGGGCGCCCGCCCACACTGCGACGTCTCCGTCGCCGGTGCCGTCGACAAAGACGCTGGCTTTGACGGCGAAAGTCCCGCTCTTGGCGGCGCAGATGGCGTGCGACACGTGCCCATCCTCGGCTTCTATGCCAATCACCTGGGTGTGGAAGGTGAAGCCGGCTCCGGAATCTTCCATCAGGTCGTCGTAGACTCGCTTGAGCGCCTCTGCGTTGATCGATACACTGCCCCCCGGGCGGTCGACCGGCGTTTCGGCGTACGTCTTCATCCGCTCGTAAATCTCGCGGCCTACCCCATCGGCCAGGAAGTTGATGCCGTCGGTGAAACGCATGAAGGCAGGCACGAGGCCGACGGTACCCATACCGCCGAAAGCCGCCTGACCCTCGGCGACGAATACACTGGCGCCCTGCCGCGCAGCAGCCAAGGCAGCCGCTACGCCTGCGGGTCCGCCTCCCGCGATGAAGATGTCGACCTCGTGTCGGATGGGTATTTCACGTTTGAAGATAAGCGTCGTCATAGCGTGACTCCTTGTGAATGTCAGTTGATCAGTTACCAGTTCTCAGTTCACGGACCGTGGATGGGATATGCCCGGATGGATGCATTCCGTTCTCCTAGGATACGTTGTTACTGATGGTTTGCAAGAACAGCGATTCCCGTTCCCGATGGGCGTCTTTCGGCAGTGGACGAGGGCTGTTGGCCCGACGATCAGGTCGTCGCGGCAACGGGGCATTGCGTCCCAACGACCTCCGCGCTCGTGTGCCTCGCGACCAGCCACCGCGGTCAAGCGCTTTTCTTTGAGCGAGGGGAGACGTATACTCTCGGTAGGTCAGCATTAAGGACAAATCCTATCTGAGCCTGTCTGTCTGGGCCGGTTGATCCGAGGCCGCATCACCATGAGCGGAGCTTTTTTAAGAGGGAGGTAGAGCACCATGGTCGAGAACGTCACCTTTTCCGTCTTCACCAAGCCCTGGAAGAACCTGCCACTCCCTCAACTGGGGGAATGGGTCAACTACCTGGGATTTGACGGCATTGAGTTCCCGCTGCGCCCCGGCTACCAGGTTGAACCCGAGGATGTCGAGGATCTACCGCGCGCCGCCAGAGTGTTGGGCGGTGCTGGTGTCAGGATTTTGAGCGTCGCCGGACCGACAGATGAGGCCACGATCGCGGCTTGCGCGGAGGCCGGCATCCCTACCATCCGCGTGATGGCCCGCTTTCGCGAGGGCGAGAGTTACCTAGAGGCGGAGGCCCGCTTGCAGCGCGAGTACGATGCGTTGTTGCCCCTTCTCGCCAGATATGGCGTCCGGCTTGGCGTGCAGAATCACTGCGGTCGTTTCGTCGCCAACGCGGTGGGCTTGCGCCGGTTGGTTGGGAAGTACGACCCCCGTCACGTCGCTGTCGTCTGGGACGCTGCTCACGAGGCTCTCGAGGGTGGGGAACCCGACCTGGCCCTGGATGTCGTGTGGTCGCGTCTGTGTATGGTCAACCTGAAGAACGCCTTCTGGCGGCGAACCAATGGCCCTGAGGCGGATTATGCTCGATGGAGCGTCTATTGGACCAGCGGGCGACAGGGGTTGGCATCCTGGCCCCGCGTGGTCGGTGAGCTCAGGGCCCGCCGGTACGCGGGTGTGGTCTGCCTCACGGCGGAGTACAGCGATCACGACGCGGTGAATCGCTTGATCGCGGAGGACATCGCCTTCGCGCGGACGCTCTTCGAGGCAAGCGCGAATGAGTAAGCTTACAGATGCGCGCATCACGGATATCGCGTTGTACTTCCTGCCCGTGGAGACCCGTGTTCCGCTCAAGTTCGGCACGGAGACGCTGACCACCGTGACATGCGCGCGGGCGCGCGTGACGGTGGCGGATGCTCAGGGGAAGACAGCCGAGGGATGGGGAGAGACCCCGCTGAGCGTACAGTGGGTCTGGCCCAGTTCGCTGTCCTACGCGGAGCGGCATGATGCCTTGAAGCGCTTCTGCCTGATGCTGTGCGAAGCATGGGCGGCTTTCGACGAAACCGGGCATCCGATCGAGGTCGGACACGCTTTTCAGAAGAAAGTCCTGCCGGGACTGCTGGCGGAGATGAACGCCGAACGAGAAAGCTCCACGGAACCCATGCCGTGGTTGGCGGCGTTGGTCTGCTGCTCGGCGTTCGATATCGCCCTCCACGATGCCTATGGGCAATTGCACCGCAAGCCGGTCTACGGGACATACGGTCCGCCCTACATGAACTACGACCTGAGCGCTTATCTGGAGCCCGCGCGGGATACCTCGATGACATTCGAAGGCCTGTATCCGGAGGACTTCCTCGTCTTTCCGAGACCCACGCAACTGGAGGCTTGGCACCTGGTCGGGGGCCTTGACCCGCTCGAGCCGGCTGATCTCACCGGGGACGAACCTGACGACGGGTACCCGGCCTTGCTGGAGGACTGGATCGCCCGCGACGGCCTCAAGTGTCTCAAGGTCAAGCTGCGGGGCACGGATGCAGCGTGGGATTACGCGCGCCTGGTCAAGGTGGGCGAGATCGCCATCGCGGGCGGGGTGGATTGGCTGACCAGCGATTTCAACTGCACGGTTACCGACCCTGAGTACGTGAACTTGGTCCTGGATCGTTTGATGGCGGAGTATCCTCGCATCTACGGCATGCTCCTGTACGTGGAGCAGCCGTTTCCCTACGACCTCAAGCGTTATCGCATCGATGTGCACAGCGTATCGGCGCGCAAGCCGCTCTTTATGGACGAGAGCGCCCACGACTGGGAATTGGTGCGGTTGGGGCGCAGGCTGGGGTGGACCGGGGTCGCGCTCAAGACCTGTAAGACTCAGACCGGCGCGCTGCTCTCGCTCTGTTGGGCCAAAGCCCACGGCATGACGCTGATGGTGCAGGATTTGACCAACCCAATGCTGGCGCAGATCCCACACGTACTGCTGGCTGCACACGCCGGCACGATCGTGGGCGTCGAGACCAACGCCATGCAGTTCTATCCTGACGCGTCGGCTCCGGAAGCCTCGGTCCATCCGGGGCTATACCGGCGCCGAAACGGCGTCGTGGATCTTAGCACGGTGCATGGTCCAGGCTTCGGCTACCGCCTCGACGAGATCCCGCGCGAGTTGCCGATGGCGGCGCGACGCACTAGTCCCGGTCCGGGGCGTTAGGGCTTTGCGTCGACAGGATAGACCCCGACCTCCCGCACCGTCTTGTACATCGCCAGCACATTCTCCACCGGCGACATCGGCTGGACGTTGTGGATCGTGTTGAAGACGAAGCCGCCACCGGTCCCGAAGATCCGAACGCGTTCAGCGACCTCCTCGCGGACCTCCTCCGGTGTCCCGAAGGGTAGCGTCTTCTGCGTGTCGACCCCGCCGCCCCAGAAAGTGACCTGATCGCCGAAGGTGGCTTTCAGCCTCTCGGGATCCATATCGGCCGCGGAGCACTGCACGGGATTCAGGATGTCGAATCCCGCCTCGATAAAGGCCGGGATCAGCTTCCAGACCGAGCCGCAGGAGTGGATGAAGCTCTGCCAGTTGGTGTTTTCGTGGATCCATTCATTGACCCGCGTGTGGAAGGGCTGGTAGAGCTCTCTGTACGCCTTCAGCGAGATAAAAGGCCCGCGCTGCGTGCCGAAATCCGTGCCGGTGACGAGCACTGCGGCGACACGATCACCCACGACCTCGTAGATGCGGGCGAGGTTTTCGATTCCGATCTCGCATTGGTGCTCGAAAATCGACTTGACGTAGTCCCGGCGGGTGACGGTGCTGATGTACCACTCCTCGACATCGCGGATGCCCTTAGGGTGCTTCAACTGCGGCGCCGGTACCAGCGCGATGTCGCCAAAGCCGGTGCCCCCGAAGTTCCCAAGGATGGCCTTGTCGGTCTCTGTGTAAAGCCGTTCTGCCTCCCGTTGATAGTAAGCCAGATCCTCATCTGAGATGGGCCCGAACTCCTCCAGATTCTCCTCGACGTCCAGGTTTTCATCGTCGATGGGGGGCTGACGGACCGTTGAGTCGAAGTACCAGCCGTCTGCCGGCATGCGTCCACTGGCGGGCACGCTCTTATCGCCCTCCGGATACATCAGCAGGTCGCCACTGGGCTCCGGCTCTGTGTTGAATCCCTCCGGCACCAGCACCGGCGTGCCGTCGAACGTCGTCCAGGGCCGCCAGCCGGCGTTCTCGAAGCCGAACATCGTCCGCGACGAAGTCAGGCCAGCGACATCGATGCCCAGAGCGTCCATCAGGTCCGGCGCGATCTTGCCCAGCATCTGGTAGGGCTCGACCACCTTGACCGGTGTGCCGGGCGGGTCAAGCTCCAGGGCCTGGCGTAGCTCATAGACGACGCTGACGTGCATACCGGTGACGGCGCTGCCGCCGAGATCGATCGGGACGCGATCCGGCTCCTCGTGGGCCAGAGTCGTCATCACGCGTTCTCGTGAGCTCATCATACGCAAACCTTCCTTTCTACTTATCTACATTGCCTTGACAGCGCTGAGCCAAGCCTGAGCGATCAGCGCGTGTCCTGCCGGGCTGGGATGGACGCCGTCTGGCAGCCAGAAGCCCATCTCCCGTTGCGTCGCGGCGGCGGCGAACGGGCCGTCGAGCGGGACGTAGAGCGCGTCGAATTCCCGTGCCAGGTGGCGAACGACGGCGATCTTGGGATCCAGGTCGACCCGCCAACCGGCCCGATCCTCCGGCACGGAGAGGAGGAAGGGCTCCAGGATCATGATGTGGGCCTGCAGCTCTTGCTGGGTCCGCTTCAGGATATGACGGTAGTTCTCCTCGAAGGCCTCAAGCGGCGTGGGGTCCTGGCTGTCGTAGCGGCGCCAGACGTCGTTGATCCCAATGAGGATCGAGACCCAAGTCGGATTGAGATCCAGACAGTCCCGCTGCCATCGCGACCGGAGGTCGCGGGTGCGATTCCCGCTGATACCCCGGTTGATGAAACGAACGTGCTTCTCCGGATAGAGGGCGGAGAACCACGCGGCGGCCAGCGCGGCATAGCCCCGGCCCATATCCGCGTCGTCCTCTCGGCTCCGCCCCGCATCGGTGATGCTGTCACCTTGAAAGAGTACGGTTGCGTGGTCTTCAATCAGCGTTTGCATATTCCTCCTTGCTAGAGCCAGAGCCCCTCGACGTTCCAGAGCGCGAACTCCCGGTGACCATTCACCTCGGCCCGGACCTGCTTGCCCGACGCGACATCGCGGATCTCGGAGAAGATCCTGCGACCCACCTCGGACAGCTCCACGCCGCTGTCTAGGATGACCCCCGCGTTGACGTCCATGTCGTCGCCCATGCGCTCGTAGAGCGCCGTGTTGGAGCTGATCTTGATGACGGGCGCGATGGCGTTGCCGATACCGGTGCCCCGGCCCGTCGTGAAGCACACCACTTGGCTGCCGGCCCCTACGATTCCGGGCACTGAGAGTTGGTCGTAGCCCGGTGTGTTAAGAAGATAGACGCCGGCGCCCTCCCAGTCCCACACCCACTCGCCATACTGGAGCGCGCTCTGGACCGGGCCCTGGCCGCTTTTGGCCATCGCCCCCAGCGACTTAATAGTGATGTTAAGGAGCCCGCCGGCGCGGTTGCCTGGGCTAGGATTCTCGGTCATGCTGTGTCCGGAGCGCGCCGCATACTCACGGTAGTTCTCAAGCAGGGCGTAGACGTCGTCGGCGACCCGGTGGTTGACGGCGCGCGCTGCGAAGAGGTGCGCCGCGCCGAAGAACTCGGGCACTTCGCCGATGATGCTGCGCCCGCCGGTCCGCACCAGCAGGTCGCTGGCGTATCCTAGCGACGGATTCGCAGTGATCCCGCTGAAGGCGTCGCTCCCGCCGCATTCGAGCCCCAGCGCCAGGGCGCTCATTGGAGCCGCTGCGCGGGCCGTCTCGTTGGCGGCGCCCAGCAGTTCGGGTATGAGCTCGAGCCCCTTCTCAATCGTGGCGCGCGTCCCGCCGAGCTCCTGGATGGTGAGCCGTCGCACCGGCTTGCCGTAGAGGCCGCTGAGATCGCTCGTGCCGAAGTAAGCGTCAAAGGCCGCCAGATTAGTCTTCTCGCAGCCGAGCTCGATCAGGATGGCGGCGCCGACGTTGGGGTGTTGGATGTGCTGCGCCAGTATCCGCAGCGTCGCTTCGTAGGCGCCGGGCACGGTGGCCCCCGGCTTGCCGTAGGGACAGCCACATCCGCCATCGTGGGGAATCGCTGTGACCCCGTCGACGTTGGGATAGCGCTCTCGACTATAGAGATCGCTCGCCCCGTCGCGCCCAACGTAGGACCTCACCGCGATCTGCGAAGCCTCGTGGCTCGAGCACATGCTTGTCGGCACGACGAGCACCCAGTTGCGGGTGCCAACATGACCGTCTTCGCGATGGAAGCCCTGGAAAGAGGGCAATTTCCCCTCCCACGGGGGCAACTTGGGTGTCCGCAGGGCGACGCCGTCGGGGCCGACTTCGGGAACGTCGCTCTCGACCGTCATCTCGTTCACAGGATCGCCGGGCGACAGTCCTTTGGAGCGGGCAAAAGGCCGGCCGTATTGGCGCACCCAGGCGCCGTCGACCACAGGTTGGACGGCAAAGCGGTGACCGGCGGGCACGTCGGCCTTGACCACGATCTCGACTTGCTCCCAGATGACGGGTGTATCGGCGGGGATGAACTGCTTGGCGACGGCGACGTGGTCTTGCTCTGGATCGACAATCAGGGCTAGGTCGCGCAGGTCGCGTTTCGTTGTGTTATTTGTCATATAGTGACCTGTTGAGGTGTTGTTGGATATGGGACAACCAAAATCAACTATAGCACGGTTTATGTCAAAAGATACCGATTGTTGTCAACGAGTAACGAGGAACCGGTAACCGCGATTTCGACGCTGGCTTCAAGACTGAGATCACTCTACTGTGACCTGAATTCGCTTAACGTCCGCCAGCGCCCTCTCGATATCCGACCACACTTGTGCGGTGGGAATGTCGCCTCGCTGCATGGCGACCAACAGGGTGCCGACCACCGACTCGTATCGCGGGAGGACCACTTGAGCCCTGGGCGCGACCTTCAGCACCGCTGTCCGGAAGGGCGTCAGGAGCACGTCGCCGGCTTTGAACACCGAACCAAAGGGGATCACGGCGAAGGCCTGCTTGCCGATCCCCAGGCGGAGGACGATGACGTTCACCATACGCGCCAGCTCATAGCCTGCAACTGCCAGGATGGCCTGGGACTGCTCGTCGCCGCGCCGGGCCAACTCGCTGACCAGCGGCCCCAAACTTGCTATCTGACGAACCCCGCGTTTACTTTGGTAGACGCGGGGGATGAGCTCGTGCAGTGAGGTCAGGTTGAGGTGCGCGCAGATACCCTCAAGCAACATCGTGGAGGGGCCACGTCCGTCCTGAGCCTGAATTGCCGCCTGGACCGCCTTCAATCCGATCCAGAAGCCGCTGCCCTCGTCGCCGAGGAGCCAACCCCATCCGCCGACGCCGACGTGCTGCCCCGCCTGATTGCGCCCTCCGGCGGTGGATCCTGTGCCGGCATCGATCATCACCGCGGTGTCCAGCGGTAGATCGTAGTCGCGCGCCAGCCAGGGACGGACCGAATTCCAGGCCGCCTCCGACTCACTGACCCGCGAGATAGAGAGGGCTCCGGTCGTCTCGGCGATGATTGCCTGCGTCAGTGAGATCACCGGACCGCTGATGACGGCTTGCTGAGGTGCCGCTGGCACCCCTGCCGCCGCCCAGGCCGTTTCCACCGCGTCCCTGATCGAGCGCCGGGCCACCGTCTCCGGCACAAGATTGACATTGGCCCCACCGCCGGCGCCGTGCCCCAGGATGCGTCCCCGATCATCGGCGACCAGGCACAGGCTTTTGGTGCCGCCTCCGTCCAGTGCCAGAAAGGTTCTCATAGCTCGTGGCTGAGATTGTCTGTCAGTCCGTGCTGCCGCCTGAGTCGAAGAGCAGCCCGACTTCGGGCTGGTGCATGATGTTGCGCCAGCGTATTTTGAGCCGGCTCTCTCGCGTCTCCGGCACCCACTTGATCAGCACGTGGTTTCCCCCCATCTCCAGCGGGATGTCGCTGATGGTGGCGC
>JBNGDU010000124.1:0-27616 GCA_049975025.1 Anaerolineae bacterium | reverse complement strand
GTCCTGAGCTACCAGAGCTGCCCGCTCCTCGTGGGAGAGATGACGGAAGACCGGTCGCGCTGGGCGGTGGGGATCCCAATTTGCTTTCTCTTCTAGTACCTCGCCGGCCTCTTCCAGAAGTTCGATGACGCGCAGCGCGATCGCAGGGGCAGCCGTCAACCCCGGGGATTCGATGCCGGCCAGGTTCAGGAGCCCCTCGACCTCCTCGGGGATCTCGATGACGAAGTCTCGGTGGTAATCGACGTCAGGGTCGGGCGTCTCGGCGTTGCCGCCGGGACGAAGACCCGCGAAGATGGCGATAATGTGTCGGCCGTTGAGACTCGGCACCAACTTGCGTGCTCCTTGCCAGACCTCCTCCATACCCTCTTGGGTCACCGCGGTGTCCTGCTTGTTCTCGATCTCCTCGGCATTCGGTCCCAGAATGGCATTGCCGTGGACGGTGGCTGTGACCAGGATGCCCTTGCTGATCTTGGTGGGCACGGGGAAGAGCACGTTGTTGATCTGAATCTGATTCCGATCCAACACGTAGTACTCGCCCCGCCGGGGCGTGATCCGGAAGTCCGGTCGTACCCCGGCTTTGTGCATCACCGCGTCGCCGTAGAGCCCCGCGGCGTTAACGACCCACCGGCAGCGGAAGTCGCCACGATTGGTCTTGACCCCGATAATCCGCTTCGGCCCGGCAGCTTTCGAACTCCAGAGGAAATCGACGAAAGCCGTCCGGCGCTCCAATCTCACGCCGTTCATCACCGCGTTCTCGGCGGCGGCCAGGGTCGCGCCCCACGGGTCGCAGATGCCGCCGCTCGGGCAGTAGAGTGCCGCGCTGACCTCGGGGTTGATGCGGGGCTCGCGCTGTCGCATGGTGTCCCCGGAGACGATCTCGACGGGCACGCCGTTCGCCTTGCCGCGGGCCTCCTGCTCCGCCAGCTCGGCTAATTCGTCCTCGCCGATGGCGACCACGTAGGTTCCGCAGCGATCAAAGCTGAAGTTGAGTTCTTGGGATAGTTGATCCCACATCGGGTTGCCCCGGACGTTCATCTCGGCCTTGAGCGTTCCCGGTGTGGCGGCGTATCCGCCGTGGATGACCGCCGAGTTTGCCGAGGTCGCGCCGGTGCAGATGTCGGCTTCTTTTTCGAGCCACAGGATGTCCAAATCATAGCGCGAAAGGAAGCGCGCTACCATAGCGCCGACGATGCCGGCCCCGACAATGATGACGTCATGCTCGTGGTAGTCTTGGCTTGCCTCAGGCTGCATAGCTACAGCTCTCCTCCCAGAACTTCGTTCAGGTCGATATCCGCCGTCCTGTCAAAGCGATAGTGGGCCGCTCCTACCCGCTCGGCGGGCCCAACGTCGACGGCGACCATGTCCGCGTTAGGTGCGGCCTCAACGCCGGAGGCGCCATCCTCGATCGCCACGCAGCAGGCAGGCGTGACGCCCATATGCTCGGCTGCGTAACAGGAGAGATCGGGGTCGGGTTTGCCGTTCTGGACGCCGTATCCGTGATGACGCCGTCGAGGTCGAGGATCACGGCGCGAATCCCCGGTTGGGTGGGGTCTTGGGTCACGGTAGGGCCTCCGGCGCCTGAAACTCCTCGGTCATCGCCACCGGCAGGCGCCATACGCGCTTGCCGCTCTTGTTCGTGAAGTAGAGATAGGAGAGGGAGGGGGCCCGCGCGTTGCCGTCGGCCCAGAAGCCGTAGAAATCGGGATGCGCGTTGAGCGGACGTCGAACGTAAGTGTGGTTGCGAGCGCTGTCGTGAGTAAGTTGCCGAACCCTGCGCCACGTTGCACCTTGATCGTCGGACCGCCAGATGGCGATTTCGCCGCCGGGATTGTAGGCCTGCGGCCCCCTTTCCGTCGGCGCGATGAGCGTCCATTTCTCGCCGTCAATGTAGAGCGGACCCATGTCGTAGTTGTTGTCGCTGACCGGCCCTGTAGAGACCTGCCACTCCGCGCCCGACCAGCGCGCGAACCGCCACGTGTGCGGGCCGTTCTGTGGGCCGGGCTCGTGGCCTTTGCTGGTCACGCAGATGATCACGGGCCGGCCTTCGCTGTCGAAGGTCAGGTCCTTCATGTAAACCTTGAGCCCCTCGGACTCGGCGTCCCAGATCAAGGCCGGATTGCGCACCTCGGTCAGCGGCAGGTCGAGGCGGTCGCAGGTGATGGTCGTCCAGGTATCGCCCCAGTCCTGGGTCTGAGCGTAATAGAGGTTGGTGCGCGCCTCCAGACCCCCCTCCTGCGGATGGTAGTTGAAGGCGGTCGCTACAACGCCGTGCTCAGGCTCGTGCGCCGTGACCTGATAATGCCCTTGCGCGATGTGTGCCAGCTTGGTGGGCTCAGTCCAGATCCGCCCGTCGTCGCTCTGCTTAGCGTGGAGCGCCCGTCCATCGCCGTAGATCGTGTGCATCAGCAGGAATCCGCGCTGAGGATCGTACCACGGTTGGGGGTAAGCGAAGCGGGGGCCGTCATATACCGTCTCCCAGCGATCGATCTCGTAGGGTTCTAGGCTGCGGTGGATGAATGAGGGGGTTGTCCCCCATCCGTGAGAGGGGGAAAAGAGCCAGAGATAGCCCTCGCGATCGATCTGGATCACCGGGTTATCGTGAGGGTCACCGCACCATTTATCGAAGACGATGGTAGGCCGGGGCACGAGACCGGTCTCGTGATCATAGTAGGAGACCATGTGCAGGAGGTTGCCCTCCTGGAAGTCGGAGTAGCGCTCTCGCTTGTAGTTATCCTTGGTGGTCCCGCCCCAGCAGAAGAAGGTCTTGTTCACCTTCGGCGCGTAGACGGCAAGGGGACGGTGTTTGGCGTTGTAGGTGGAAAGCCCCCCACCGTATTTGGGGCCGTAGGTTGGGAAAAACGCCCCTTGCTTGTGCCACATCCCCAGGTAGCTATCGGCCTTGGTGCAGAAGACCTCCTGGGTCTCGGGTGGCGGCATGGCGTGATCTCGATCGGGATTTCGCGGAAACGGGGTCATACTTATGGTCTCGGTCAACGGTCGCTCCTTGCGTTAGGTCTCTTTGAGGAAGTCAAGCACTTGGTCCCGTAGCTCCGTCGAGCTCTTGGCAGAGCCGGTTTAGTCTCTCCTCGGAGTCCAACCCCTTGAGGGTCTTGGTGTAGGCCACGGCCCGCCGCGCCACAGGGCCGCCGCGGTGGCTGCGATCTACCAGGCCCCGGAGGTCGGCGCCGTCCGCGTACCAGGCGAGGAGGCCTCGAAGTAGGGCGTTTCGCAGATCCTGGTGGCGCGGATCGTCGAAGAGGTCGACCTGCTCGTCTGGGTCGTTAGCGCGGTCGAAGAGCCGCCCGCGTTGCTCCTCAAGGTAGTACTCCAACTTCCATCTCCGGGTGACCAGGGCCATGGATTTATAGAGCACCGCCGCAGCGAAGTAGCGCGGGGATGGCTCATCTTGCACGAGCGGTGTGTAGAGGTCATAGCCCTGCATAGTCTCGCAGCTGGTCCCGGCGGCAGCCAGGATCGTGGTCGCGAGGTCGTTCCAAATGCCGAACCCGCGGCGCGCACCGGATGGCAGCGTTCCCGGCTGGCTTAAGATCAACGGGACGTGCCAGGAGCTGTCGTACCAGGTGTGTTTGTTGTCAAAACCGTGGTCGCCCAAGGTAGTGCCGTGGTCCGAGGTGAAGATGACGAGGGTCTCCTCCCGGATGCCCGCCTCGTCGAGGAACTCGAGCAGGCGACCGATCTGATGATCGCAATAGGAGGCCAACCCATAGTAGAGGCGGCGCTTGCGGTCGAGCGCCTCCCAGTCGGTGATCGCTTTATGCTCCAGATCCAAGAGGCGTTGCAGCATCGCGGGGTGGTGGGCCACCTCACCTTCCTGGCAGTTCACCGGCGGGAGCTCCCGGTCGTCGTAGAGCTCGGCCCACCGTCCTGGGGGATCGATGGGGCCGTGCGGGCTTAACAGCGAACAGAAGACGAAAAACGGTTCCGCGCCGCTCTCCAGAGCCGATCTCATCTCCTCTATCGCGGTCGTCGCGAGATAGGCGTCCATAAACAGATCCTCGGGCACCGGATTGGGATGGTTCGTGCTCCGGGGATAGCCCCGGTCGCGGACGAACCGTGCGTACTCATCGTCGACATCGGCGCGCTTCTCGCCCAGCGTCAGGCGCTGAACGTCGAACGTCTCGGGCACCTCGCCGAAGTGCGATTTGCCGACCATCGCCGTGTGGTAGCCGGCCTCTTTCAGGAAATCCGTGATCACGGGGAGATGGTACAGGCGATCGAAGCCGTTCTCGATGCAGCCGTGGACGTGAGTGTGTACCCCCGTCATCAGGCTGCAGCGGGTGGGCATGCAGACCGGACAGGAGGAATGCGCTTGCTCGAAGAGCACGCCCTCTCCAGCCAGGTGGTCGAGATTCGGGGAAATGGCGTGGGGCGCTCCCATACAGCGTAGCGTGTCCCAACGTTGGGTGTCGGTGGTGATCAGCAGTATGTTGGGGCGATGGGTCATATCTCCTCGGCCTCGTTTCCTATCCCTCGACCCAGTCGAAGGTGCGTTCCACAGCCTTCTTCCATCCGGCGACAAGCTCCTTTCGGCGGTCGTCATCCATCGTCGGCTCAAAGGTGCGATCCACGCCCCAGTTCCGCCGCAGGGCCTCCGTATCGCTCCAGAACCCGACGGCCAGGCCGGCGGCGTAAGCGGCGCCAAGGGCGGTGGTCTCGGTGACCGTGGGGCGGATCACTGGGACATCGAGGATGTCGGCCTGGAACTGCATCAGCAGGTCGTTGACGACCATGCCGCCGTCGACCTTAAGCGTCTTCAGTTCCATCTCGGCGTCCTGCTCCATCGCCTCGATGACGTCCAGGGTCTGGTAGGCGGTCGCCTCCAACGCTGCCCTGCAGATATGTGCTTTATCGATGTAGCGGGTGAGTCCGACCATCACGCCGCGGGCGTCGCTCCGCCAATAGGGCGCGAAGAGACCTGAGAAGGCCGGCACGATGTACATCCCGCCGGCGTCGTCGACCCGGCGCGCTAACTCCTCGATTTGGGGCGCGCGGGTGAAGAACCCCAGGTTGTCCCGCAGCCACTGGACCAAAGCGCCGGTGATGGCGATAGAGCCCTCCAACGCGTAGACGGGTTCCTCATCGCCGAACCTGTAGCCTAGGGTCGTGAGCAGGCCGCGTTCGGAGGGGACGATCTCCGTTCCGGTATTGAGTAACATAAAGCAGCCGGTGCCGTAGGTGTTCTTGGCCTCGCCAGGACTGAAGCAGGTCTGTCCGACAAGGGCTGCCTGTTGGTCGCCGAGATCGCCGGTGACGGGCAGGCTCTCTCCAAAAGGACCGTCCTCGCGGGTGAAGCCGTAGGGACGCGCCGCGCTGGAGGGGCGGATGGTCGGCAGCATGGACTCGGGGATCCCCATAACGTCGAGGATGTCCGGATCCCAGTCCAGGGTCTCCAGATCCATCAACATCGTCCTGCTGGCGTTGGTGACGTCGGTGACGTGAGCGCCCCCCCGCGGCCCGCCGGTCAGCCACCAGATGATCCAACTATCGATCGTCCCGAAGAGCGCGTGGCCCTCTTCCGCCGCCTCGCGCACCGCGGGCACGTTCTGGAGCAGCCACATAAGCTTGGGGCCGGCGAAATAGGTCGCCAGGGGGAGCCCTACTCGGTCGCGGAACCGGTCCTGGCCCCCGTCGCGCGCCAGGTCATCGCAGATCGCCTTGGTGCGGGTGTCCTGCCAGACGATGGCGTTATAGAGAGGCTCGCCGGTGCGGCGATCCCAGACGACGGTAGTCTCGCGCTGGTTGGTGATGCCGACGGCGCCGATCTTGCCGCTGGGGATGTTGCCCTGGGTGAGGGTCTGCTCGATGACCTTCCGAGTCTTTGCCCAGATCTCCATCGGATCGTGCTCAACCCAACCGGGTTGCGGATAGATCTGGCGATGCTCCTCGTAGGACCAGATCGCGGGTTGGCCACTGTGGTTGAAGAGGATGCAGCGGGTGCCGGTCGTGCCTTGATCGAGGGCGGCGATGTACTGGGCCTCTGTCATTCACACCTCCCGATGTGCGTGAACTCAAAGTGTCGTCTGTGCCGGATTATACTCTTTGCGCCCATGTTTGTCTATTATGCGCCTTCTGAGTTCCAGCCGGCAACCTGTGCGGTTGCAGGAGCCCGGCAAAGCACAGCGCCTGAGTCAGGCTCAGGCGCTGTGTTGTGGCGCGTTAGGGTCAGCGTTCGGGCTTGGGGCTGGCTACATCGACAGGCGGTGTGCGATCGAGACGCACCGTCTGGGATACCGCCGAGGTCTCGAAGCTGACGTCATCGATGAAGAGGTTGCTGTTCACGGCGCCGTCCAGTGTGGTCTTGAAGGTCAAGGTGACCGTCATTTCCTCGTAGGCGCCTAGATCCACCGAGGTGAGCGTCCATCCGGCGGTGTTGTTGCTTGCACAGAGCGCGTAGCTATCCACGACCACATTATTGATGAGAATCTCGGCCCCATCCGATAGACAGTCGGTTTCGTTGGAGTGGATCCATCGCCAATAGGCGAGATGGGTCTCGGCTGCACCGACCGTCACCGCTTGTTCAATGGAAGAGACCTCGTTATTCGCGCCGCCGAGCCAGGTTGCCCAACTGCCGCTATGCGCTGTCACGTTGTCGGCGGCGAGAGCGGTGTTGTCGACGATTAGGTCGAATCCGAAGCGCGAGTACTCCGTCCACCCTTGCGAACCAGCCTCGAAGTCACCGTTTTCGATGTGGCTGGGTAGAGGTGGTGGGTAGTCCCGCAGGATGAGCGAGAGGTGGATGTGATAGGGCACCACGACCGACTCGATATTGCTCCAAGGGCTGCTGCCGAGGGCGGTGTGGGCCCGCACGCGGTAGTACCATTGCCCCGGCGCCTGGTCCAGCGCCGTGACCTGCGTGAAGGTGCCCGTGTAGGCCAGCGTCGGCGCGCTGAAGTAGACGGAACTCGACTGCTCCAGCGTGTAGCCGGTGGGCGTCGGCACGGCGGTCCAGGTGATCGTGTAGTTCCGGTCGCCATCGCTGTTGTCGATGGGCTGAAGCACCGGCGACGGCACCGTGCTGGTGACGACGTCGGTGTATCGCGTCGTGCTCCACGGGCTGGTGCTGATCTCATTGTAGGCCTGCACCCGATAGTACCAGCGCCCGCCGGGTTGACCGGTGACGTCGTAGCTGAGATCCGTACCCAGATAGCGCGTTATCGGGGTGGTGAAGGAGATGTCATCCGACTCCTGCAAGCGGTACCCCAGCGCGCCCTGCACGGCCTCCCAGCTCAGTCGGTAGGCGTCAGGCTGCCCCAGGTTGGTGATGGGGTTAAGGATCGGGGCCCCAGGCTTGACCTCCACGCTCCTGACCTCGCTCCACTCGCTCTCGCCGTCGGCGTTCACCGCCCGCACGCGGTAGTACCAGGTGCCCATGGGCTGTCCCATGACGTGATACTGGTTGCTAGGACCTGCGTAACGTAGAGTGGGTGAGCCAAAGGCAGGATCCGTATCTTCCTCAAGCCTATAGCCCGTCGCGATCGAAACGTCGGTCCAGCGGACCCAGAAATCGCCATCGTTGTCCGCATTCTCAATGGCGAGGAGCGTGGGCGCCGGGATCAAGACACCGTCCAGCGCCGCCTCGGCGTCGATCCGACCATGCCCGAAGTACTGATCCCAGCCGGGCGTGCCCAGGTCAACGGCGGCGTCCTGTATCCTGATCTGGATCTCATCCGGCGTCAGGCTTGCGTCGGTTGACCATATCAGCGCCGCCAGGCCCGCCACGAAGGGCGCGGCCTGGGAGGTGCCATAGAGATAGTCGTAGTTCTTGAAGTAGCTCTTCTCGGTGGTGAGCGTCACATCGTAGGTTGGCATCAAGCTGTAGATCCCGCGTGGATCATGATAGCCTTCCATGAATCCGCCAGGCGCTGCGATGTCGCAGTGGGGGCCGTAGTTGGAGTAGCTTGCCCTGAGATCGGTCTGGGTCGTCGCCGCAACCGCCATCACGTGCTCGGAGGCCGCCGGATATTTGACGCCGGCGTCACCATCATTGCCCATCGCCGCCACGATGAAGATGCCCTCGGCATATGCCGCATCAATCGCTTGTTGGAGGGCGGCTGAGCCGTCGTCGCCGCCAAGGCTGAGATTGATGATATCCGCACCGTTTTCCCTTGCCCAGTTGATCCCCGCTGCGATATCGGACGTGAAGCCGCTGCCGTCGGCGTCAAGGACCCGGACCGGCATGATCTTCGCGCCCCAGGACATCCCGGCGATGCCGGTGCCGTTGTTCGTAATGGCTGCGGCGATACCGGCAACGTGGGTGCCGTGCCCGTGCAGGTCGTGAGGGGTCGAGTCCTCCGCACCGTCGAGGAAGCTGTGTCCCGGCACCAGCTTGGACTGCAGCTCGGGGTGGGTCTCGTCGACGCCGGAGTCTAGGATCGCGATCACCAGATCGGACGAGCCGGTGGTCACATCCCACGCCGCCTCCGAGCGGATTTTGAGATGGCCCCACTGGTGGCTCAGGAAGTAAGGATCATCCGGGGTGACGAAGGCTTGGTAGACGTAATCGGGTTCCGCAAAGCGAACGTCCGGGTTCTTAGCGAGGGCTGCGCTCACCGCCAGCTCGCGTCCCTTCGGGACCCGCAGGATCTGCACGTCGGAGCCGTAGATAGCGCCCTCAGCCGTCGCGCCGAGGCGTTTCAAGGTCGCATTCAGAGACGCTCGGCGAACGCCCGGCTGGAGTCCCAACAATACGGTGCCGGCTTTATAGGCGCCGGCAGGCCCATTATCCGGGGTCGCCAGTGTGGGCTGTCCCGGCGTCCCGACCACGATGAGCAGAAGCAGGAGCACGGCCAGAACGATTCGAATACGCTGCACTGACTTCACTTTGAGCCTCCTTACACGTGTAGCTGTTTAGGAGCTGAGGCGCTTAGATAAGCGCAGTTGTAGAGTTCCGGGCGTTATGTGAATCTAGTTCACGATAGCGTCTCGCGTCCGATGTGATCCTTGACGTTTGGTGCCGACAACGTGTTCTTCAGAGCGCCTTGAGGTTAACTCAACCTCCGTTGAATCTCTCGCTCGTACCCCGGGAAGTATCGGTTGATGATCATGAGATTGAAGGAGCGCAGGATCGACTCCTTAGGCTCTCGCTCCAATAGGAACTCAAACGAAGCCCGCACCAATGCCTCGGGCGTGGTGTCGCCGCCGGTCAGCCGTCCGAAATCATCCCTGTCAACTGTGGCTTTGTGGCGTGTGGCGTCGTTCCCCTCTTGGACCGTGACGGTACAGAGGTAGCTGTCCTTGCGTTCCTCAACCTGGACGTCTATCTTCGCCATGGTGATCACCCTTCCTATTATACCTCATCCCATCTCAGCATGGCAGAGTATAGTTCAGGCCTGGATTTTGAACAATCGCGCTCGGGCTTGGGGATGGCGAAGCTGCTCGTTAAGCCTCGATGTGACATAGCTGCTAGCGTGATAACTAACGTGATGGATGCTGCCATAAATGCGTCTATTCCTCGCTTGATGTATTCTTGTTATGGGAGTACAATTTTATCGCTGATGATCTACTAAACGTCTTCCAGGAGTGTCTATATGAAAGATTACCTGTTCCGTGACTCTCTCTCTTCGCTGGATCCCGATATGGCCGAGCTGATCGCGCTTGAGACCGAGCGGCAGGCTCGGAAGCTGATTATGATCCCCTCTGAATCCATCGCGCCTGAGGCTGTGCATAGGGCGGTCGCGTCCCCCTTCTCCCATATCTACGCTGAGGGGTACCCTGACGAACGAACGCGACGTATGACGGAGGAGGAGATCCTAGACTACGCCTCTGAATTGGGGCATTATCGGCGCTACGCGGATCCCCGGTACTACAAAGGGGTGGAGTACGCCGACGTCCTGGAGGCGTTGGCCCGCCGCCGGATTGCGGAGCTTTTCGCAACCGAGAAAGTAGCGGCTGACAATCTCTATGTCAACGTCCAAGCGCTGTCAGGAGCACCTGCCAACACCGCGATTCAGCGCGCGCTGATGGATCCCGGGGACACCATGTTGTCGATGGCGCTCCACGTTGGCGGACATTTGACGCATGGCAGCAAGATCGCCTATTCGGGCAAGACCTTTAACGTCGTTCACTACGGCGTTGATGACAAGACCGAGTGCCTGGACTACGAGGCGATTCGTGCTCTAGCCCAGGAGACAAAGCCGAAGCTGATCATCGCGGGTTACACGTCTTATCCGTGGGCACCTGACTGGCAGGCCTTCCGCGAGATCGCCGATGAGGTGGGTGCCTACCTGCTCGCCGATGTCGCTCACGTGGCCGGTCTGATCGTGGGTGGCGCTCATTCCACGCCGGTGGGGATCGCCGACGTCGTGATGTTCACCACCCACAAGACATTCAACGGCCCGCGAGGGGCAGTCACCATCACCCATAAGTCGCAGATCGGTCGCAAGATCGATCGCAGGGTCTTCCCCGGCCTGCAGGGCGGGCCGCACATGGAGACCATCGCGGGCATCGCTGTGGCAGCCAAGTTGGCCGCTACCGAGCAGTTCCGCGAGCTGCAGCGCCAGACGGTCGCCAATGCCGTGGCGCTGGCCGAGGCGCTGGAGGCTGAGGGGGTCCGGGTTGCGTATGGCGGTACCGACAGCCATATGGTGCTTATCGACTGCAAGACGGTCGAAGGGCCCTACGGTACACCCCTGATGGGCGATCCCGCCGTGCGTATCCTCGATATCGCCGGCATCGTAGCCAACCGCAATACCATTCCCGGCGACACAACCGCGCTCTATCCCTCCGGTATTCGCTTGGGCACGCCATGGTTGACACAGCGCGGCCTGAAAGAGGACGACATGGCCGAGATCGCGGCGGCTATCGGCAAGCTCTTCAACGCGATGGAGCCCTACGCTATTGAGCGCCGTCGTGGTCGCCTGGATTACCGCGCCCGCGTGGATTTCGACGTCTTGGAGCAGACCAAGCTGGAGACCGCTCAACTTGCCGCAAAAGCCGCGGACCCCTACAGTGATCCGGGGGATCTGGGCTCGGACGGACCGTACGACACCGGATATCCCCATTTCTACTACCTCAGCGATCGGCCCAAGGGTGACGGTGCGTGGGAGCGCCTGGCCCTGGAGGGGGAGCTGGTCAAGTCCTTCGTCGATTGGCTGACGCCCTCGCACACCGCCGCGATGGGCGATGGTGAGTCCCGGCCCGTCACGCTTCTGACGGCGGAGGGGGCGAAGATGGCCGTCGGCCTCCTGACCCGGATTGATGCGGAACACTACACCCTGGATGTGCCTGCCGACCGGGCCATACGGGTGGCGACCTGGCTGCGCGCTTTGGTCGACGGGTACGTCGCCACGGACGACGTCTTCGGGCGATTGCCCTTCCTCGATGCCGTGTGGGATCAGGGGGAGGCACCTGAGCCCGCGCAGCGGATCACGCCCGACGATGGTCCCTTCGCCAAGCCTTACTTCGTCGGCGCATGGTCGCGCAAGGAGCCCGCGGGCGGTGAATCGCCCGGGGGCGATCCGCTGCCGAAGTTCACCTGGGAGGAGCCGGAGGAGGCACCCCTGCGCAAGACGCGACTCCACGACGTCCATCAGGAGATGGGCGCGCGGATGGTTCCCTTCGGAGGCTGGGATATGCCCGTGTGGTATTCGGGCAACCTCGACGAGCATCGCGCCGTGCGCAACGCGGCTGGGCTCTTCGACGTCAGCCACATGGGATGCTGGGACGTCCGAGGCCCCGAGGCCGCCGCTTTCCTGAACCTCATTATGGTCAACGACATCGACTACCTGGAGGTTGGCGACTCGCAGTACTCGGCGCTCTTCGACGTCGATGGGCTTCCGGTGGACGATCTGCTGGTCTACCGGATCGGTGAGGAGCACTACTTCATCGTGGTCAATGCCGCGAACAACGACAAGGACTGGGCTTGGGTCAACGCCGTGCTGAACGGCGAGGTGATGATCGATCCCAGCCGTCCTTGGGTACGCTGGCAGGGCCCGGAGGAAAGTGTGGTCTTGCGCGATCTGCGCCAAACAGAGGCCGGCGATGCACAACGCAACGATCTGGCGCTCCAGGGACCTAAGGCGCGCGACATCCTGCTGGCGCTTGGCGGCTCCGACGAGGATCTGGCGGCGATACGGTCGCTGCCTTGGGCCGGCATCCGGCACGTGACGCTGGGTGGATTCGATCTGCTGGTGAGCCGCACGGGCTACACCGGGGAACGGGTGGCCTATGAGCTCTTCGTGCATCCAGACCGTATCGTAGCGCTCTGGCACAAGCTCTTGGAGGTCGGCGAGCCGATGGGTTTAAAGCCCTGCGGCTTGGCCGCCCGGGACAGCCTAAGGATCGAGGCCGGTCTGCCGCTCTACGGTCACGAGCTCGACGGTCCCCTCGATCTGACGATGGCTGAGGCGGGCTTCGGCAACTTCGTCAAGGTCTACAAGCCCTTCTTCGTCGGTCGCGAGGCCTTTATCGAGCGGGACGCGGAGCGTTCCTCTATCGTGGTGCGCTTCGGCATTCCGGAGAAGGGGCATCCGATGCCCCAACAGCTCGATCCCATTGTCGACGATCGGGGTCGGGTGGTGGGACACGTGACGAGCTGCGCTATCGATACCGAGGGCTTTTTGGTCGGACAGGCCTACGTGCGCGACGCCTATGAAAAGAGCGGCACCAAGCTGGCAGTCCTGGTGACCCCGCGTCGCGAGCCCAAGCCCCGCGAGGCGCTGGAGATGGGGGATCGGGTCCCGTTGCCGGTTGAGATCGAGGTGCTCAGCCGCTTCCCGAAGCGATAGTCTTGATCTGACGCTCATCGCCGCACCCGCATATCGCGTCTGTGCGGCGATGAGCCAGCCTGTTTGTAGTGGGTAACTCGAACTAACCTGGATGCAGGTGCCGCAAGTCACACGCGGCACCTGCATAGCCACTCTGCGAGATCTCCTCAATGCGCGACATCGGATTAGGGCGCAATCGCCAACGCGATGGCAGCCATCTGCGTAAAGCCCCTTTCACGCTGCTGGGCAGTGGTTTCCTCCCCAGTCACCAGGCTATCGCTGACGGTCAGAATGGAGAGCGCGTCCACCTTGAATTTGGTCGCCAGTGTGTAAAGCGCGTTGGACTCCATCTCACAGACCAGGGCGCCATACTCGGCCCAGATTTTCCACCAGTTGGGGTCATCGTTGTAGAAAGTATCGCTTGACAATATGCCTCCCACGCGCACACCGATGCCACGTTCCTCTGCAACCTGATGCGCTTTCAATAAGAGCTCGAAGCCGGCAGCCGGGGCATAATCCATGCCATTGAAACGCCGCTTGTTGATCTGTGAGTCAGTCGACGCAGTCATCGCGAGCACGATGTCACCGATCTTCAGGTCAGGCTGGAGTGCTCCACACGTTCCGACGCGAATCAGCGTCTTGACATGATACTCAGTCACCAATTCGTTTGCGTAGATGGAGAGGCTTGGCATGCCCATACCGCTGCCCATAACCGAGACGCGCTTGCCCCCGTGGCGACCCGTGTAACCCAACATCCCACGGACCTCGTTGTAGCAAACCGGATCCTCCAGCATGGTTGTCGCGATGTGCTTGGCCCGCAACGGATCGCCAGGTAGAAGAACGGTTGGGGCGATTTGGCCCTGTTCTGCGCCAATGTGTATGCTCACCTGACACCTCCTCAAGGGTTGGAGGCCCCGTGTGAAACTGCGCCTCCTATCAAGCTGATTGCCTTGAAAACGCTCGCATGCGCCCGCTCGCCAATAAGCACGGTAACTGGCGGGGCACCGAACAGGCCCTGGGAGTCAATCTCACTGTGCTGTGCCCGTGCCGGTTTCCTTGAGTTCCCTTGCTCTAGCGTGTCGCCGGCCCAAAGTGCCACTGACATCACATTCAACGACGTCAGTGCCCAGGCGGGCGAAAGTCAACGCTCTTCTTCACCGCTTCATCGAGCTCTGCGGCTGTGAGTAGAGCGACGCCATGTATACTGAACGTTCCGCTGACGTTGCCGGCGAGCGTGACGGCTGTCGTGGTCACATTGTCAGGCAAGTCCACAATGATGTAGAAGTCGTTCTCCCCAAAGGAGAAGTAGAAGGCTTCCAGGGTTCCCCCTACACTTCCCAGTGACCGCTTCGCGGCCTCGATACGCTTAGAACCGCCCTCTTCCATCAGTCCCTTGAAACCCTCGGACGTGTACGACCCATAGAATAGGTACTTGGCCATCTGACACCTCCCATTTTGGGTGCGATTATGATATATCATTATCCTATTCATAGTATAAGCCGATTTTCTTAGCGTCAACGTCAGATCTGGACATAGGAGGTAGGTTGCCCACGTCACAGTCTCCTGGATTACACGACCAGGTCCGGAGTTGTGGCGGATTAAGCCATCCTTACAGGCTACGTCCCCTGCTTGTCTCGCCTGAGGATGTCGTTAGAATAGGTCATCGTGCCAACACCTTTTCAACACCTGATCTATGCTGAGCTCGTCGGGCGTCATTCTGCCCTTCCGCCGGTAGTTCGCGATGTGCTGGCGGAGGCGCCGGGCGCCTACTTGCTGGGCAACGTGGCTCCCGATGTACAGACGATCACGGGACAGCGGCGATTCGAGACCCACTTCTACGGCTTGGACCACCCCCGCGAGCCCACCGCCTTGGAGAGGTTGCTGGCGACCTGTCCGGAACTCCGGGAGCCCCGTCGTATGTCACCCGATCGCGCTGCTTTTGTCAGCGGCTACGTCGTCCATCTGACGTGGGACGAGGTGTGGATGTGGGAGATCTTCTTGCCGTTCTTCCGGAATGGGCCGTCTTTTCGGCGTGGGGACCAAGGTGCGGATCGTCTGTCTTATTTCCTCCACCACAACGCACTGCGGGCGCTGTTGGATCGGCAGGCTTACGGGGCGCTTCATTCGTCGGGTCGGCCTGCCCAGCTGCTTCGGCGCACTGCGGTGAGTTCGTGGCTCCCCTTCGTGAGCCGCGACGTGCTCTCGGCGTGGCGGGATCTGATTGTGGAGCAACTCGATGACCCCAGTCTGGTTCGCACTCTTGAGGTTTTCGCCAAGCGGATGCGAGTGCCCGTACGGCAGGTGTCTGAAATCGTCGAGACGATGGAGGCTGACACGTACGCGGCAATACCGGGGCTGGCAGAGGCGCTGGAGCGATACGAGCACTGTGGGCTGAACGCGTCTGTCCGGGCGCTTTTGCGGTATTGGCAGATCGAGGCTAGACTTGAGGAGCGAAAGGGAGGGGCTGGGGGCCTGCGGCGTGTGGGGTTGATCGCGGGCTCTGATTTCTTATGTGAGGATAAGGTCGTTGAGGGGGAGTCATAGATGATGAAGGTTCTCGTCACAGGTGGTGCAGGCTATATAGGAAGCATCGTCACAGAGCAACTGTTGCGGACAGGCCATGAGGTCACGGTGTATGACAGCTTGGTCAAGGGGCACCGGGCGGCGATCCCTGAGGGTGCCGCGTTTGTCGAGGGCTGTATCCTGGATCGAGCGGCATTGGACGCGGTGCTCGGTCAGGATGCCTACGACGCCGTTGTCCATTTCGCAGCGTTTATCGAAGCCGGTGCTTCGATGCGCAATCCCGGCACGTACTTCCGAAACAACGTGACAGGCAGCATGACCCTTATTGAGGCTGCTGTGGCACACGGCGTTCCCAAGTTCGTATTCTCCTCCAGCGCCGGCGTGTATGCAAGCCGAGAGACGCCGATCACCGAGCAGGACCCCATCGATCCGGCCAGCGTCTATGGCCACACGAAGCGTATGGTTGAGGAGATCCTGGCGTGGTATGCGGAGATCCACGGTCTGCACTATGCCGCGCTGCGTTACTTCAACGCGGCCGGCGCGATGTCCACGGCTCGAGGAGAAGCTCACGAGCCGGAGACGCACCTCATTCCCCTGGTACTTCAGGTTCCCCTGGGTCAGCGCGATCACGTTTATGTTTTCGGCGACGACTACGCGACCCGGGACGGCACGTGCGTGCGTGACTACGTCCACGTGTTGGACCTCTCAGACGCACACCTGTTAGCACTGCAGGCGTTGGATGAGGAGACCGCGCTCATCTGCAATCTCGGTAACGGTGAAGGATACTCGGTGAGGGAGGTCATCGAGACAGCTCGGGAGGTCACCGATCATCCTATCCCAGCACAGGCCGCCCCTCGACGGCCCGGCGACGGCCCGGCGCTGGTAGCCGACGCTTCGCGAGCGCGTGATGTCCTGGGCTGGGAGCCTCAGATACCCGATCTCTTCGACATTGTCGAGAGCGCTTGGGCCTGGCATCAAGCGCATCCCCACGGTTTCTCGCGAGTTTGAGGCAGAACACCGATATCGATGAGCTTACGAATCCCTCGACTTGCCGGGTGCTTGATCGCTCTTCTGCTGCTGGGCGGGGGGCCCGGTAGTGCGCGCGCTACGGCGTCCCCGGCAGGGGAGCGGCTCACCTCTGAGGCGATAACAGCGCATGCAGCCCTGCAACGCGCCCTCCCGCCGCCCGAAGTCGCGTCTTACGCGATTGACGCTCGTTATGCGCCCCTGGCGCATATCATTACCGCAGAGGAGGTGGCGACGTACTATAATCGCACGGAGGCTCCGATCGAGGACCTGGTCTTGCACCTCTATCTCAACGCTTTCCGGAGCGGCGATACGCTGTGGATGCGGGAGGGTGGCCTCGGGCATCGAGGGTTCCAGTACGATCCGGGGGCTCCGGGTTGGATCAGGGTGGAGCAGATCAGGCTTGAGGACGGGTCCGCCCTATCTGTAGAGGCCGTCGATCCCGATGAGACGTTGGTACGCGTGGACCTCCTCGAGGCCGTGCCGCCGGGTGGCTCGATCACGGTCGAGATCTCTTTCACGGCGCAATTGCCCAGGGTCTTCGCCCGAACGGGCTGGGCCGACGACGGGGAGTTCGTGATGGCGGGCCAGTGGTTCCCCAAGTTCGGAGTTTGGGAAGACGGTGCCTGGAACGCTTATCCCTTCCACGCTTGCAGTGAGTTCTACGCGGACTTCGGCACCTACGAGGTGGCGTTGACCCTACCCGACGATTGGCACGTCGGCGCCACCGGCGTGGCGGTGGATGCTCCCATCGACAATGGCGACGGCACCGCGACGCACTGGTACAAGGCCGAGCACGTCATCGATTTCGCCTGGAGCGCATCACCTCATTTCCAGACGATGACCAGGACCGTCGATGGGATAGCTGTAGATCTGTTCCACTATCCAGGGGCTCGATCCGCTGCGCGTCGGGTGATGGATGCCACCGTTGAAACACTGGCGCTGTACGGGGCGTGGTATGGTCCCTATGGAAAGGGGCTCTACCCTCACCTTACGGTGATCCTGGTGCCCTCCGGCGCCGGAGGTGCCGGGGGAATGGAGTACCCCACGCTCTTCACGGTGGGCGCGCTGGCTCCCGGTGGCACGCCACGGTGCCTGAAACTCCTGGAGGCAGAGACGGTCCACGAACTGGCCCATCAGTGGTTCCAGTCTGTTGTGGCCACAAACGAGGCCGAGGCGCCCTGGTTGGATGAGGGTTTTGCCGATTACTCGACCGTCAGGGCGCTCGACACCCTCTATGACGGCGCCCTCTCTGAATGCGCCGGCTGGCAGCTCTCCTACCTGGCGAGCCGACGGTGGGAGTACGTTCTCCGACCGGGGACGCCGATGTCCGGGCGTGCCTGGGACTTCGGATCCGATTACAGCATCGCCACCTATTCGAAGCCGGTTGTCGCTCTGACCACGTTGGAGCGTCGCGTCGGCGAGAGAGCGATGCTGGACTTCCTGCGGAGCTACTACGATGCGTACGCTTTCGCTCATCCCTACGGGCAGGACCTGCGACAAGCGATGGCGGAGTCATTGGGCATGGAGATCGCCGACTGGTTCTTCGAGGAACTCGTCCACGGCAGCGGCACCCTGGATGCTGATATCGTCGACTTGCGTGCCGATGGGGTGGATTTGGAGCGAGAGGGGGATCTCTGCGTTCCCGTCGAGGTGCGCCTGGCGACTTCAGAGGGCGAGACGTCGCCGATGTGGCCTTGTGACGGTCAGGAGGCCGATTTGGACGTCGTGGAGGAGCTCAGAGCGGTCGAGATCGATCCGGACCGCGTGGCCCTCCTCGACCTCAACCTGGTAAACAACGGGGATCGTCGCCAGGCGGATCGCGCCGGTTGGCTCGGTTTCGCCGTGCGCATGCTTCGCGTGCTGCAGGTGCTTTTCGGCCTGGGTTGCTCTTGATGGCGAGCCGGAGAGATCTCAGCGTCTACCTGCTGCGGGCCTTCCACAGGCCGCGGCCCTGGCTCGTCCGCTACCTACTGCTGACGCTACCCGCCGTGTTGCTGGTTCCCTTGATCGCTCTGCCTTTACTTCCCTGGTTTCGCATTCCTCTCTGGCTGGAGGCGCTTGAGACCCGTTCCCTGGACGCGCTGGTGGAGGTGCTCGCGCATTCGACCGTGTCTGGCGGTCCTCTGCTGTTGTTCGCCCTGTTAGCTCTGCCATTGCTCTGGTTGATCGTTCGGGCGCTTTGGTTATTGACCGAGGGCGGTGTGCTCGTGACCTATGCGCGATCGGATGCCCCCAGTTGGCGCGAATTCGGTCGGGCCTGCCTTCGATGGTTTGGGAGCTTTCTGTTGATGTCGTTGCTGGGCACGCTCATCTCCCTAGTTCTCGCAGCCCCTACGCTGGTGCTGACGATGCTTTCCCGCAGAGCTTGGCCTCCCTTGGGCATCTTTCTAGGTGTCGGGGGGGGGGCGTTGGTTGCCGTGGTGCGATTTTGGATGGAGTTGGGGCGCGCAAGTGCCGTTGTCCGGGACGACCGGCACGTGATCCGCGCGCTACGATATGGCGGCAGGCTCCTGACGCAGCGCCCTCTCTCTCTGCTGGGCCTCGCAATGAGCACCGGGCTGTTGCGGTGGCTCGTGGTCTTTGGCGCCCGGCGCGTCGCGCTGGAGATTCCTCAGCCGCAGTGGTTGCTGACGTTGCTCTTCCAGCAGCTGGTGCAGGTCGTGACGATCTGGCTTCCCCTGATTCGCAAAGCCGGTGAGGTGGGGTGGGCCGTCCGTGTGTTCGGCACTGAGCTCACGTCTGGGAATGCGACGCCTGATATGC
This sequence comes from Anaerolineae bacterium, assembly GCA_049975025.1. GTDB lineage: Bacteria > Chloroflexota > Anaerolineae > B4-G1 > SLSP01 > PWVB01. The sequence goes on along the minus strand of JBNGDU010000124.1, from coordinate 8,576 downwards.
GGGGACCTGTAAGCGATCCGGTGGATGTCTAAAACTTTCCTCCTCGACCTCACCGAGATCCAGCCGAGCCAGCTCTACATCAGTCGCGCCAAGCTGGCAGCCGTTCGCGACGCCTGGCGCCCGCCCCGGTTGGCGACCCTGCCGCCGATTCCGGTCAAGCTGCTCAACGGGCGCGTGATCTATACCGACGGTCATACCCGGGCCTTCGCCGCCTATCGCCACGGATTCCGGCAGGTGCCCGTCTATTGGGATGCGGACGACCTCGATTGGGAGGCCTATCAGATCTGCGTGGACTGGTGTTTGGCGGTGGGCATTCGCACGGTGATGGACCTCGAAGGACGGCTCCTGCCGCAACAGGCGTATGAGGTGCTGTGGATCGAGCGCTGCAGCCGGATGCACGGGACGCTGGCGGCGTCGCGGGCATCCTCCGAGCGAACTCTCTCAGGACCGCCTGCACCTAGGCCGCAAGTCACTTGATGGAAGCTGATGCCAAATTGTCTCTGCATGGCAAACATCCGCTTCGACAACTGTGGTAGAATACTTTTGCAGAACTAAAGTGAGAGCCGTGTGAAAGAGTTCGTCAACGACGCTCTGAGCAAAGGAGGCAGGCAATGCTCGGTTTGGACCGCATCACCTTTGATCCAGATGTGTTGGGCGGGAAAGCTTGCATTCGTGGCATGCGCATCTCTGTTGCCTTGGTTGTCAACCTGATTGCCAACGGCATGACCCGTGAGGAGATTATGGCTGAATACCCCGACCTAGAGCCGATGGACATCCAGCAAGCGCTCAAGTATGCGGCCTGGACAGCGGAAGACGCTGTTTATACGCCGGTAGAGATGTCAGCGTGAAATTCCTTGCGGACATGGGACTAGCACGCAGCACAACGGCCTTTCTGCGTGCGCAAGGACACGATGCAGTCCACTTGCGTGATCAGGGACTTCAGCGGCTGAGTGATCAAGAGATTGTAGACAAAGCTCGGGCAGAAAACCGCGTGATTCTCACTCACGATCTCGACTTTGGGCGCATTATCGCGCTGAGCGGCGTTGGCGTTCCCAGTGTCATTACTTTCCGCCTTGCTGATATGCGCCCGGTGGAGGTAAATCGCTACCTTGGTCAGATTCTTGCTCGTCTCGCCACCGAGTTGGAGATTGGCGCGTTGGTGAGTGTCAGCGAGGGCAGTATACGAGTACGTTCTTTGCCGGTCGGCGACGCGACGTCGTGAAGGCAGCGAACAAGCCGGTAAAGTTTCTGGAGTGGACAGTCCGGAATCCTATGTGCGGATCATATCACCTTGCACTGGGATCTCGTAAGGCGGCTGCATCAGTCGCTCGAGGTAGAGGCGATCGACGACGCGAGTCGCCTGAATGGCACGACGCTTCCGCCACATCCGCGGGATCCCCGCGATGCCCGCAGCGATGCCTTTCAGCGTGGCCCGAGCAGCGGCTCCCCGCCACGCCTTGAGCGCGGCTCGAATCAACCCCAGCTGCGCGTCGATCACCTCCCGCCGGTGATCCTGCCAGACATCCGCCGGGTAGTTCTTCACCAGCGTGTAGATGCGGTTGCGACCATCGTAAAAGGATGCCGTCGTTCCGCCCCCTGAGGCCTTCAGCTTATGGTAGACGACGGCTTTGGGCTCGAAGAGGCATCGCCAGCCGGCCAGCTGGGCCCGCCACGCCAGGTCGATGTCCTCAAAAGAGAAGAAGAAGTCCTCGTCCAGGAGCCCAACGGCACTGAGCATCGTGGCCCGGTAGGCAGCGCTGCCGCCGCACGCGCTGAAAACGTAGGCCGGGCGGTTAAACTGGCCGACATCCCGCCGCCAGACGCCCCGGTTGTGGGCCAGCCCGTCAGGTGTGACGTAGTCGCCGGCGGTGTGAAGGATCTCCCGCCGGTCGAAAAGCCGCATCTTGGAGGCGACCATGCCGACCTCGGGGTGAGCTGCAAACGCGTCGACAACAGCGGCTAGCCAATCCGGCGCAACTTCGGTGTCGTTGTTGAGAAGGACGCGGACGGCGCCCCCGGAGGCTCGAAGTCCCACGTTACAGGCGCCGGTAAACCCCAAGTTGGTCTCCTGGGGGAGGATCCACACCCAGGGATAGGTCCTCAGTATTTCCAGTGAGTCATCCTGGGAGGCGTTGTCCACCACCAATACCTCGGCGTGGGGATAAGTCTGTGCCGCGAGGCTGTCGAGGCATGTGGGCAAGTGTTCGGCACCATTCCAGTTGGGAATGATGACCGAAACCAAGGGACTTGATGGGCTCCTCATCCCGACCTTACGCTTGATCCCTCTGTTAGGTTAGTGCGATCGGTCCACGCTGTAGCCGGCCGCCGCGACAAATTCCGCGGCGGCCTCTTCCCAAGGCCGAAGGGTTATGCCCAGAGCGGCTGCGGCATTGTTGGCAAGCGGCGCGTAGGGTGGTGGGGTGCTGGCGCGCTCAAAAGCATCCGAGGTGATCGCCTCAATGGGTACGTCCTGGCGTCCGCTATGACGGAGAAGGGCCTGGGCGAACTCGTAGCGCGAGGCAAAGCCCGCGTTGACCAGATGATAGGCGCCGTAGGCGTGCGTCGTGATCAGCTGAGCGATCGCCGTCGCCAAGTCGGCGACGTAGGTGGGGTTAGCGACCTCATCCGTCACCACCCGCAACCTGCCTCTCTCATCGGCCAGTTCGATGATGCGGTGGGGGAAGTTGCGTCCGCTGACGGCGTAGAGCCACGCCGTCCGCACGATGTAGAACCGGGTCATTAGGTTCTGTGTGTACCATTCGCCCGCGAGCTTGGAGCGCCCGTAGGCGTTAATCGGCGCTCTCCGAGACCACTCGTGGTAGGGCATCGTGGTCATGCCGTCAAACACCTCGTTGGTGCTGATGTACATGAGCGCAGCATCTACCGCCGTGGCGGCCAACACGAGGTTCTGCGTGCCCATCCCGTTGACACGATAGGCTGCGTCAGGATCCCGCGCACATCCGTCGACGTTGGTCATCGCGGCCGAGTTGATGATCAGATCCGGCGCTACCTCTTTGGTCAATTGGAACATAGCGTCGCGGTCCGTTATATCGTACTCTGGTAGGTCAATGCCCATCACGGTGTGTTCCTCAGCTTCCAACCGCGGCAGCAGGGCTTGGCCCAGTTGACCTTTATGACCGGCTAGCAGGATGCGCATCAAACGCTCTCTCCTATTCTTCCAGGGCAAATGGACGTCGGCGCGTGCATCACAAGGGCGGTCAGGGACCTGAAATCCAATTGCCCGGGTCGTTCGTGGCTTATGAGATTCGGTGACCGGGCTGCGGTGCGCACGTGCTGAATCGCACTCTACCACAGCTCCACGATTTCGCCATAGCACAACAGGGCCATCGCGCTTGGGGTGCCAAACCTGGGCTGCTGTGCTGGGCCGGGAGACCGCGGTCTCCCGGCCCTTGTCCTATGAATAGATCAGGCTCTGTTCTGCCTTCGTGCCTGCGGATCGTCAACCGTGCGGGGGAACGGGCGTTGCCATCCCTCGCGCCCGAACCAAGTGTACTGGGACAGATCACTGACGTAGACGCGGTGGTCGAAGTGGGCCTCTCCGGTATCGTGCATCACCTTGCTGAAGATCCCCGCCTCAAGCCTGTCACGCACGGCGAGGTAGTCCTGGTCCCAGTAGAGGTTGTTCTGCTCGTCCGGGTCTTTCTCACGGTCAAAGAGGAACCGGTCGCCGGAGGCATAGATGCTCAAGCGCCACCGCCCGTCGTCGATCCACCAGCCACCGCGGGTCGCGCCGATGACCTCGCTTCGCGGCTCCGGATGGGCGAATCCGAGACCGGGGAGGGTCTGGGTGTCCATGTACTCGGGCACACTACATCCCGCTGCGGTCAGCATCGTCGCGGTGACGTCGCCGAGGGTGACCAGGTCGTTGCTGACGCCGGTCCGGTCACCACCGGGCAGGCGCACGATCATAGGTACGTGGACGCTGGTCTCGAAGTAGGTGCCCTTGCCCATCATGCCGTGATCTCCTAGATAGTCGCCGTGGTCGGCTGAGAAGATGATGATGGTGTTTTCCAGGAGACCCTGGTCCTCCAGCGTCTCAAGGATCTGGCCGACCTCATAATCGATCTGTTGGACGAGGCCGCAATAGTGCGTGCGTACCTTCTGGACCTGCTCGGGCGTGAAGACACTGTAGTCCACGCCGTTCCACGGTCTCAGATTGCCCTGGACGTTGCGCTGGCGGAGCGGTTCGTCATCCTCCGTCGCGGGCACAGCCGGCGGCATCGCTTCCGGGTCGAGGTTCTCGATGAACTGGGAGCTCGGGTCGTAGGGGCAGTGGGGTCCTGGGAATCCGACCATCATAGCGAAGGGGCCCTCATCGCCGTAGCGGTCGATAAAGGTACAGGCTTCCTGCCCGACGAAGTGGTCGACGGTGTACTCCCAGGGCAGCGGCGCGATGACGGCGCCTTTGTCCTCGAAGTAACCCGGACACTCCTTTCCGTGGTACTTCAGATGCCCTCCGGCGACTAGATAGTGATAGTAGTCGTCGCGGATGTAGATCCAGCGTTTGTCCTCGGCGATGGACCGGTACTGGAAGCCCATCCGTGCATCCCACGGATAGAAGTGCATCTTCCCGATGGCGGCTGTATAGTAGCCGGCCTCGTTGAGCATCTCGGGCCAAGTTGCCAGCCCCATATCCCGGTAGTCGGGCCTTAGGAACTGACCGTTGTCGAGCACGCCGGTCTTGAATCCGTGCAATCCCGTCAGGAGCGAGACGCGCGCCGGTACACAGACGGGATGTTCGGAGTAGCAGCGTTCGTAGCGCACGCCTTCATCGCTCAACCGGTCGATGTTCGGCGTCTCGAGAAAGTCCGCACCGTAAGAGCCGAGGAAATTGTGCCGCAGTTGATCGGGCATCAGAAAGATGATATTGGGTTGGTCAGCCATCGGTGATCGCCTCCTGAATTGATGTTGGGCATTTGGTGTGAGCAGAAGAAAACACCGGACGCAGCTCACTGTGATCATTTGAGTTTCAGACACCCTGGTCTCCCAGGGTCTCCATCGCTATCTTACTTCCCTCCTTCCATCCCGCAAGCAGTCGCTTTCAAAGGACTCGTGGTGTCGGCACCGGGACTGGACAGAAGCCCGTACTGATCTATACTTTTTGGGACGTTAAGCTATGGAGGCGACAATCCAATGAATAAAGTCGAATTCCCCGGACGTGGTAAGGTAGCCATCGTCCGCACCCGTCCGGAGACGGTTCTGGACGATTACGCCCGATTGATGGATCTGGCAGGCTACCAAGAGGTGCTGCCTCGGGAGAAGACCACGCTGCTCAAGATCAATATCTCGTGGCAGACATGGTATCCTGCGTGTTCTACGGCGCCGTGGCAGCTTGAGGGTGTTATCCGAACGCTGCGGCGCGATGGTTACGATATGGTCGGCGTCCATAACGACACGGTCGTGGTGGATACCAGCGATGGTGAGGCCAATAACAAGCAGCGCTATGTCACCGACCGCTACGACGTTCCCTGCGTCTACATCTACAAACCCGAGGTCAACTGGGTGACCTACAAGCCAAAGCGCCCGTTCTTGGTCCTGGATGAGGTCTATCCCGAGGGGGTGGAGATACCAGAGCTGCTGATCGGCAAGAACATCATCCAGTTACCTACCGTCAAGACCCACGTCTTCACCACGATTACAGGGGCGATGAAAAACGCCTTTGGCGGTCTTCTGGGTCGCAAGCGTCACTGGACTCACAGTGTGATCCACGAGACGTTGGTGGATCTGCTGATGATCCAGCAGGAGATTCATCCCGGTCTCTTCGCTGTGATGGACGGCACCTTTGCCGGTGATGGCCCTGGTCCGCGGGCGATGCACTGGCACGAGAAGAACGTGCTGCTGGCCTCGTCGGATCAGGTGGCCATCGACGCTGCATCCGCCATCCTCCAGGGGTTCGACCCGCGGTCGATCCCCTTCCTGCGCATCGCCCACGAGCTGGGCCTAGGCGTCGGCGATCCGCGTGAGATCGAGTTCGTCGGTGACGAGGACGCGGCGGCGGAGCGGTGGAACTTCCAACAGGAGGATACGTTCGCGAGCCAGGGACAGAAGATGATTTACCACGGCGCGCTGAAGCCTTTTGAGGAGCTGTTGCTGCGCAGTCCTATCGTGCCATGGTCCTACTTCGCCAGCAATTTCTACCACAACGTCTACTGGTATCCGGTGGTGGGACGGAAGCGGGTCGAGGCGGCCTTGAAGACGCCCTGGGGCCGGCTCTTTGAGCAGTACGGCGCAGAGGCTGGGCTAGAGGGCGCCGTGCTCCCCAGCGTGGAGACCAAAACCGTTCTGGAGGGTGTCGGCATCCTGGCCGGGATGGCGGCGCTTGCGGGCGGCGGTTTGGCGCTTGTGCGCGCACTTCGGCCCAATCGCTAGACGCCTTTGGCGCTCATCTAGGTGCGACAAACTTGCGCCATGGCAATGGAGCGGGACCAAATGAGTTCTCGCGAGATTCCACGTCATGGCTAAGCACGGCGCGCCTGAGCGGCAGCTGGATGATGACTCGGAGGTGGCCTGCCGAAGGCTGCCTCCACAGGCTGTCTCCGTTGATACTGATGCGGAGAGACAGCCCACGTAGCTATGAACGGGCGCATTCGAGTCTGGGGAATTAACAGGATCTCTGTCGTCGCAAACATGACCTAGCCAAAACTGCCCAAGGTGTGTTCCGAAATGGGCAAGACACCGCCTGATGGTGTAGCGGTACGCCCGACCAAGAGATTCGGCCCCATTTCGGAACACACCCGCTATGAACGAGCGACTGTGTTGAGATAGACAGTTCGAGTACAATCCCTTTATCCTTGGTGGCTTTGCCGCTCTAAGCTGCGGTCGTCGGTGGTTGGATCTCTTCCAAGTTGGGTCCCGCCCAACCCTGCTCTTCCGGAGGTCATAGCCTTATGTTCCTGGACGGATTGTTGATCCTCGTTCTTAGTTTCCTTCCGATGTTGGTCTACGCCCTGGTGCTCTGGTGGCTTGACCGCTACGAGAAAGAGCCCTGGGTCCTGCTGGCGGTGGCGTTTGTCTGGGGCGCCGTACCTTCCGTCATTCTCGCGCTCATCTTGCAGATCGTGCTGGACATTCCCGTGATGGCGATCAGCGGCTCGAACCAGTTGACCTATGATCTGTTAGGGGCCTCGGTTGTGGCGCCGTTGACCGAGGAGGCCGTGAAAGCCCTGGCCCTGTTGGCACTGCTGCTCTTGCTTCGCCGGGAGATCGACAGCCCTATCGATGGCGTCATCTACGGCGGGATCGTCGGATTCGGCTTTGCTGCGGTGGAGAACGTCTTCTATCTCTTCGGCGCCTACAGCGAGAGTGGTATCGGTGGGGTGTTCGGCTTGGCCTTCCTGCGGGCCGGGGTCTTCGGGCTCAATCACGCGATGTACACCGGATTCACCGGTCTGGGGGTCGCTCTTGCCCTGGAGGTGGATCGAAAGCTCCTCAAGCCGGTGCCTGTTCTTGTGGGATTTGCCGTCGCGGTGGGGGTCCACGCGCTCCATAATGCGCTGGCGACCTTGTCCAGTTACGGCGGCACAGCGGCGCTCTTTGTCGCCGTCGCCACCGATTGGCTTGGGGTCTTGATCCTGCTCCTGGTGGCGGGCATCACCTTCTGGCTGGAGCGCCGCCGCATCGTGGCTTACGGAGAGAAGCTCGTGCAGGAGGGCGTGATCCAGGCCGGAGAGATCGAGACGCTCAAGTCGACGTTTCGCCGGCGTGTGGCGCGCCTGAGCGCGCTGTTCAGTGGTGATTTGAGGAAATGGCAATCGCGAAGGCGGTACCATCAGAAGGTGACGGAGGCCGCCTTTGCCTGGCACCGTGCGAAGAACGGTGACGCCTGGGCTCAGGACCGCTTGAAGCGGCTGGAGGACGAGGCGGCGAGTCTGCGTCACGAGCTGGCGCTGGAGGTGAGTTAAGATGTTGGCTAAAATCCACAGCGCAGCAGTATTGGGGTTGGAGGCTCAGGGCGTGGATGTGGAGGTGGACGTCGGTCGGGGCTTCGCTTCGCTGACCTTGGTGGGGCTGCCCGACGCTGCCGTGCGGGAGAGCAGCGAGCGCATGCGCGCCGCCATCCGCAACAGCGGCTACACCTTCCCCTCCAACCGCCGCATTACCATCAACCTGGCGCCCGCCGACCTCCGCAAGGAGGGACCGGCCTACGACCTTCCCATCGCCATCGGCGTCCTGACCGCCAGCGGACAGATCCCGCCGGACGCGCTGGATGGTGCTTTGGTGATGGGTGAGCTCTCGCTTGACGGGTCGCTGCGTCACGTGCGCGGCGTCCTGACCGTCGCGGAAATGGCCCGCCACAACGAGTTCGATCGCCTCTTCCTTCCGGCGATGGACGCGCCGGAGGCAGCCCTGATCCCCGACGTGGCAGTCTATCCGTTGGCATGCCTGGAGGATCTGGTGGCCCACCTGCAGGATCGGGCCGAGATCGATCCGCTCGAGCCGGGCGCGGGTATGACGGAGCAGGTGCCGCCGCCCGCCACCGATTTCTCCGAGGTCCAGGGGCAGGAGCACGCCAAGCGGGCGCTGGAGGTTGCAGCAGCCGGTTCGCACTGCATTTT
>JBNGDU010000123.1:17248-28828 GCA_049975025.1 Anaerolineae bacterium | reverse complement strand
GTGACCATCGACATCTTTCCAACCCAGGATATCTCAAGCACCTATGTCATACCGACTGCGGTCCCACGGTTTGCTATCTCTGAGGAGGCGCTGACTATCGTATTGTTGGGCAGTGATCAGAGACCGGATTGGGAGCACTGGAATACCGACGCTATCCAGTACCTGGTCATCTACCCGAAGATACCCTCGGTCACGGTGCTGTCCATCCCTCGCGACCTCTATGTCTATCTGCCCCAATTCAAGCCGAATCGGATCAACACGGCCGACATGTATGGTGAGGTCTACGGGTTCGATGGGGGAGGTTTTGGTCTGCTCAACCAGACGATGCTCTACAATATGGGCATCACGGCCGATTACTACGTCAAGGTGAACTTCCAGGGCTTGAAAGGAATCGTGGACGCCCTAGGTGGTATCGAGGTGCCGGTCCACTGTCGTCTAGAGGACTACTGGCCCTATCCCGATGAAAATGGCGAGTACCCATGGCTTGTCCTCGAGCCCGGTATACGACACATGGACGGCAAATTGGCTCTGTGGTACTCGCGCACCCGCAAGACCACGAGCGTATTCGATCGCGAGGAGCGCCAGCAGCAAATTCTGGAGGCTATATGGCGCAAAGCGCGTGATGGCGGGCTGTTAGGAGCCGTGCCGGAGCTGTATAATCAGTATGGGCACTACGTTGACACCAACCTGGGGTGGGGCAATATTCTGTCGTTGGCGATGGTTGCCAATCAGATCGAACCCTCACAGGTTACCCTTTACAATATCGGGCGCGATGAGATCCTTCCCTACACCACGATGCAAGGTGGCTTCGTCTTTCTCCCGGTCTGGGAGAATATGTCGCCCGTGATCGAGAGATCCTTGATGCCTCCCTCGCCCAGCCGGGCGGCCCGCAACGCCATTCGGGTTGAGATATGGAACGGTAGCTCTCAGCCGGATTGGGATGACCTTGCCGCTGATCAGCTATATCGCAATGGGTTCACGCCCGTCCTCGGGACCGGCAACGGACAATCCTTTGCCCAGACCCATCTTCAGGTCTTCAGCGAGCACGCGAAGGGCACCGGTTCAGCCATGGTTCAGGCTATCTTTGGCGTCGATGATGCGCAGGTCAGCTATATGGGATCTCAGGCCGGGGACGTTAAGTTGCGCCTGATCCTCGGTCAGGGCTACGATCCCTGCAGCTATGAATCTCCAGGGGGTCATACTCAATAAATTATATGATGGTATAATAAAGTATGGAGATGTTAGCGTACTTTGAGGGATATTGTGACCTTACAGACGAGAGTCCTTGACGACGATATATTATCCTTGGCCATGGCTAAGGAGTTGAAAAGCGCCGGCCTTGCATGGCGGCCTCGAGATCGCGACGCCTTTATCGTGCCTGACCGGGGATTGGACGATATGGTCTTCGTGATCACCAATATGGCGACGCGGGTTCAGCTCCTTCAGGGCTACCCTACGGTGACCTTCCAGGGCGCTTACGAGTGGGCCCTGGACTATATCTTCCTAAGAGAGGTCGTTTGGATGCCCTCGGAGGCTCAGCTGCGTAACGAGATCGAGGGCCGCCTTAAGGGTGGGCAAGGTCCTACCCTGCGTCTTACCAGCACCTCCGGGGGGTACGTTTGTGAGATCAACGATAAGGGCGCCTATCTGACCTTCTCTGGTCCAAATGCCAGCGTCGCTTATGCCCACGCGTTGCTCCACCTCCTAGGCTAGGTACGGCGGGACAGTTGATCGATGGTGAAAAGGGCGGGCAAGTGACACAACTACCGGAACTCAAGAACCCCGAACTCGTGGCTGCGATGCACGCTGTCGCCGAGGAAGACACAACAGAGAACCGTCAACGGCTCTATGAGGCGCTGCTAGAAAGCATGTTGATCTTGCCGGCGCCGGAGAGTCCGGAGCTTGAGGCTGAAAGCGCAGAGCTCCAGCCCCTGGGTGACAGCGAGGAAGTCCCATTGCTCACGTTCGAGGACGATACCGGTGCCACCCTCATGATCGCTTTCACGGATGAGGATGCGGCTCTGGCTTGGGAGCCAGAGGGGTTGCCGTATGTCGCTCTGCGGGGTTTCCATTTGCTGATGATCGCCGATCAGAACGACGTGGCGAAGCTTGTGTTGAATCCCACCAGCCCCGACTCGCAGCGCTTCGATCGTGATCAGATCGTCTCCTTGGCACGCGGCGACGCGCCCGTTCCTGAGGTCGCTCCAGAGGACGCCAGATCTCAGGGCGTGACTGTCTTGATCAGCGCGCCGGAAGAGGAGCCAACGGAGGCATGGCGGGAGGCGCTGGCGGACGTGCTGACGAACTATCCATCGGTGGAGTCCGCCTATTTCTTCCAGCTTCACATCGCACCTCAGGGCGCGCGGCATGTTCTCGGGCTGGTGCTCTATGAGGGCATGAGCCCGGACGCCCAGGAACGGTTGATGCGTTTGATGGTCTCGGAGTTCGAGGAGCTAATGGCTGAGGATCGGGGTTTCGACCTCGTCGTCTTGGATGAGCCCGATTTCCTGCGGACCGTTCAGGATACTGTTGGGGCTGCCTACGCGCAGCCTCAGGGGGCTTGAGAGCACGACTTCCAGCATCTCACGCTCCCCGCCCGATCCGTAGATGTGGACACGGCAACGTACATTCGGAGTCTTTAGAACCCACATCCTTACTATGACGTCAGACGTCGCGTCGTGGTCTCCTGAATCTGAGCAAGCAACTCCTCGGCGCGTGACGTGATACCCTCCACCTCGTCGTTCACACGTTCAACAAAGGCTTGATCCTCGATGGTCCGCAGGTTGCTGCGGACGCTGAGAGTCGCAGCCTGCACGCTCGCCATCGCCATCCATGCCCCTGAAGCGGTGTCCGTGACAGCGGTGAGCAAGCCCTGCTCAGCCACCTCCTGAGCGAGCATCATCGCCGACAGCGCGTCGCGCGCGGTGGCCAATGGCACTTCGATGGCGTGCTTCATCGATTCCTGGATGGCCGACTGCCGTCGGGCGGCCTCATCAGGCGATGTCTTCGGCAACCGGTATGCCGCCAGCACGGCCTCAAACGCCGCCGCATCCTCGTCGATTCTGGACGTCAGCGATGCGCGCAGTTCTTCGCTCGCCACCGCGATCTCGGCTACGCGCTCGTGGACGTCCGCGTGACGTCGCTTCTCCAGGGTCAGCCTGCCGACCATCGTGACCAACGCCGCGCAGAGCGCTCCTGCCAAAGCAGCCACGGATCCGCCGGCCGGCGTCGGGGTGGCGGCGGCGACGGCGCTGAGGAATCCGCGAGGCGGCGTTTCGTCCAGCTCGCGAAGTCTGCGCTCCAACATCTGATCGGGCTCGAAGTAGTCCAGTTGCAGATGCCACTGGGCGGTCTCGACCAATGCCTTTTCGGGGATCAAGCCTACCAGCTCTGTGTGGGTCACGGCGGCGCCGTATCGTGCAGCCTCACGCCGGACGGTCTCCATCACCCGATAGAGCGGCGTCTGTTCGAAGTCGGTGAAGTTCATCGAGACCTGTGCCTGCCCGGCGACGAGTATCCCAATGGCCTTGAGATAGTGGTAACCGCCGTTGGAGTGACGAACCGCGCGCGCAATTCGGCGTGCGATTCCGACGTCGGCGGTGTTGAGGTAGGCGTTGAACGCGATGAGAAAGGAACGCGCTCCGATCACCGTCGCCCCAGCTGATCCTAGACGCTTGGGGCCGAAGTCCGGCGCGCGCTCAGGGTTTGTGGCGATCTCCGTCTTCAGAGCTTCGTATTCTCCCCTGCGGATATTCGCGAGATTGGCGCGGTCCGGGCGGGTCGCCGCCTGCTCGTAGAGATAGATGGGGATATCGAGTTCCTCACCGACCCGCCGCCCGAGTTCCCGGGCCATAGCTACACACTCGTCCATAGGCACGCCCTGAATCGGTACAAAGGGCACCACGTCGGTGGCGCCCAGGCGCGGGTGCTCTCCGTGATGCTGCTCCATGTCGATCAGACGGGCTGCCGTCTTGATCCCCTGAAAAGCCGCGTCCTGCACTGCAGCCGGTGGGCCAACCAGCGTCACCACCGAGCGGTTGTGATCTTCGTCAGACTGGACGTCGAGCACCTGAACCTCGGGGATCTCGCGCATCGCGCCCACGATGGTGTCGATGACGTCCCGGCGCCGTCCTTCGCTGAAGTTCGGTACACACTCGACTAAGGGCCTCAACTCACTTACCCCCGGCGTCTTCCTCAGCCCGATCTTCGGCAGGCACCTCGGGTTCGAGGTCGATGATCTCCGCCTCATCCCAATCCTTCTCCTCCTGTGTGACCCTGCCGGAGAGTTTTTCATATTCCGCGACGACAGCAGCCGGCGAAAGCGAGATGAACAGTCTCAACCCGACCAACAGAATCATCAGATCGTCGACCTGACCTAGGCCCGGCACGACGTCGGGGACGATATCGACGGGAGATAGAAGATAGACCAGGGTGAGCAGGGGCACGAGTTTGGTGCTGATGGGCACGCGACGATCCCAGAACAGCTTCCAGGCTACCTCGAACTGGGAGAAGAACTCCTTGAGCCAGCCGATCTGGTCCTTGGATCGCTCAGAACGTCGCTCCGGTGGATGTGAATCTCTCTCGGTCATCCGACCTCCTTGCATTCATATACCTGTATGCTGAATCTCATCGTCCTCCAGAGTACAAAGCATTCGAGGAAAGGACGCGTTATCTCCATACTTCATTACGTACCCACGCCGACCAGGTTGCAGGTGCATCTATGGCGGTTTTCCCATGATTGGATTATAGCCAGTGGGTAGCCATAGCACAAACTGGGCTTTTTGGCTACACTCGTTTGGTTAAATGAGGCGTTTGTGGTAGATTTAGTTGGAGTCGGGAGGGATAACTGTGCCTTATTTGATCGACGGACATAACGTGATCGCTGCTATGCCGGATATCGCATTGGAGGACCCCGATGACGAGGCCATGCTCGTCATGCGATTGCGCGCTTGGGCAGCGAGGATCCGTCGTCGGGCGATCGTGGTCTTTGATGGCGGGATCCCCGGTGGACCATCCAGAGTGTTGTCAAGCTCGGACGTCAGGGTGGTCTTCGCTGCGCGTCACCATACCAACGCGGATCGCATCATCCGCGAGCGCCTGAGGGCTCTGCCCGACGCTTCGAACTGGACCGTCGTTTCCTCTGACCACGAGATTTTGGACGAGGCCCGATCTTTGGGCGCCCGGGTGATGACGGCGCAGGCCTTCGCCGACGAGATGGACCGCCCACCGGTTGAGAAGGAAAAACCTGACACCGTCTCGCCGGCCGAAGTTGAGGCCTGGTTGGAGATCTTTCAGGAGCCGGAGGAGGAGAGTGCCCCAACCCCGACGCCACCTTCTCGACCGAGGCGTGGCGCCGCCGGGAAAAGAGGGACACGTCGAAAGAAGCACCATCCGCGCAGAAGCGAAGCTTCTCACAGGGAGACCCGCACGATTGGCGACCAGCTGGGTGTCGAAGTCCCACCGGAGCCGGAGCCGTCTGAGAAGCTTGGCAAGCCCTCGGGCGCTACGAGGGAAGAAGTGGCAGCTTGGCTGGAAGTCTTCCAGGACGATCCCGAAAGCCATGTTCCCCCGCCCAACTTACCCGAGCGGCCTAAACAGCCGTCCTCACCTTCCAAGCCTGCGGTCGTGCGTAAAGACGGGGATCTCTCCGCTGGCGAAGTTGAGGCGTGGCTGGATGTCTTCCAGAAAGGCGGTCGCACCCCTCCCTCTTCCCGTCAGGCGCCATCGTCAGAAAGCTCTACCCCAGGGCCTAAGCAGAAGAAGCGGCGCAGGAGCGGCACGCTGGCTAGGCACCAGGACAAGTTCGCGCCGGCTGAGGGCGAGGAGAAAGCCGAGCTATCGGACGAGGACTTGGAGTTGTGGCACCGTTTGTTCGGTGAGGAGTGAGCGCGGAGCCCGTCACCTCACCTGATGGGTCGACAAGATCGGCAGACGGCAGGCTGACCAACGGACGAGGTGACAGACGAGATGGCACGCAAGATTATCCATCTGGACCTTGATGCTTTCTTCTGCGCGGTGGAGGCTTTGCACGACCCGTCATTGCGCGGTAAAGCATTTGCCGTCGGCGGCAGCCCTGAGGGCAGGGGCGTTATCGCATCGTGTTCCTACCCGGCACGGAAGTTCGGCATCCACTCCGCGATGCCGACGGCCCGCGCCCTGCAGCTCTGCCCGGAGCTCATCGTGCTCCACGGGCATCGCGATGCGTATCGGAGCTACTCTCGAAAGGTGATGCAGCAGCTTCACAATTTCACCGAACTTGTGGAGCAGATCTCGATCGACGAGGCCTTCATCGACGTCAGTGATCTTCGGGCACCGGCGGACGAGCTCGCGCGGAAGGTGCAGGCGGCTATCTGGGAAGAACTGAGCTTGCCATGCTCCCTGGGTGTGGCCACGAACAAGCTGGTCGCCAAGATCGCCAACAACGTCGGAAAGTCATCGGCCCCTAAGGACGGCCCGCCGATGAAGATCATGGTCATCCCGCCTGGTGGGGAGGCCGCCTTTCTAGACCCGTTGGATGTCAGCGAGCTCTGGGGCGTCGGTCCCAAGACCGCGGCAGCTCTCAGGCACCTCGGGATCAAGACCATTGGGGACCTCGCACGCTGGCCGGAGGATGACCTCATCCGGCGGTTCGGGGAGCATGGTCGTGATCTGGCCCGTAGAGCGCGAGGCATCGACGATCGTGATGTGATCACAGAACACGATGTGAAGTCCATCAGTCACGAGGTCACCTTCGCCGATGATGTCACCGACGAGGCTGAGCTCAGGCGAACCGTTTGCCGCCTTGCTGAGGACGTCGGGCGCCGGCTCAGGCGCGCGGAGTTGGCTGGGACCACGGTTAAGATCAAGCTTCGCTGGTCGGATTTTACCACGCTCACCCGGCAGACGACGCTGCCCCAGCCCGCCGATCAGGATAGGGAGATCACCCAGACCGCACTGCGGTTGCTGGAGGACAACTGGCCCCAAGGCAAACCCGTCCGGCTGATCGGCGTGGGCGTCTCAAATCTGATGGATCCGGTCCGGCAGCTCAACTTATGGGACGACACCATTGAAAGAGGCCAGCGATTGCAGGAAGCTGTGGACGAGCTGCGGGACCGGTTTGGACGTGACGCCATTAGACGTGCCATTGAGATCAGGCCTGACGGCGTGGGCCCCGAGGGTACCGAGCACGCCTAGAGATGCTCTAGGAAATAGTCTCGAATGCGGGACTCCATATAGATGCGATCGTCAAGCCCTCTTGGCATATGCCGCTCGTTTGGGAATAGCAGTAAGTCGTAGGGCTTCTGCGCTCGTATCAGGGCGTTGATGAGCCGGGCCGTGTGGCGGAAGTGGACGTTCTCGTCGATAAGACCGTGGACCAGCATGAGCTTCCCCTCCAAATCGTCCACGTGCGACATCACGCTACCGGCTTCGTATCCCTTGACGTTCGTCTGCGGTGAACCCATGTAGCGCTCGGTGTAGTGGGTATCGTAGCCGTCCCAGTGGGTGACCGGCGCGCCGGCCACGGCGACTTTGAAGACCTCGGGTGCGCGGGTCAGGCACATCGCGGCCATATAGCCGCCGTAGCTCCATCCCACGACGCCCACGCGCTCTTGATCTGCCAGCCCCTGTTCCACCATCCAGCGGACGCCAGCGACCTGATCCCGGACCTCCAGATCGCCCAGGTGGTCCTTGATCGCTCCCTCGAAGGCCAACCCGCGCCGCGCGGAGCCTCGATTGTCGACTTTCAGCACCAGGAACCCCAGCTCCCGCAGATACTGCGCTCGCATGTCGACCGTCACCGTCCAATCCCTTGCCACGCGCTGCGCGTGTGGTCCACCGTACACGCTCACGATCAGCGGATGGGGGCCGGGCCCGTGGTCCTCCTCCTTGGGCCGGTAGATCGCAGCATACAGCGTCTCACCATCCCGGCTGCGGAAACTCGTTAGGTCGGGCGGCGCAAGTTCCAACTCATCGATCCGGGGGTCCGAGGGCTGATGAAGCACCGCGAGGATCGCGCCGTCGGTCAGGGATCTCAGCGTGACCTTAGGTGCTTGATTCAGACTGCTATGAGCGTCGACAAAGCGACGCCTGGCGTGGTCAAGGGCCACCTTGTGCGTGCCGGGCTCTTCGGTTAGGCGACGTATTTCGCCCCCGTCGAGGGGCACAGCGTAGAGATGGCGCTCCAACGGCCCGTCCCGCGTGCCACAGAAGTAGACTAGGCTCTGATCCTCGTCGACGCCCACAAGCTCCTCGACCATCCAATGGCCCTGCGTAAGGGGACGGATCAGCCGCCCATCCGCGTCATAGAGATAGAGATGCATAAAGCCGCTGCGCTCAGAAGCCCAGACGAAACTGCCGTCGGAGAGAAATCCAAGCATCGTGTGCAGGTTGATCCAGACATCGCTGTGTTCCACCAGAAGCTGCTCCGCCTCACCCGTCACGGGGTCAAGGGAGATGAGTCGCAACTCAATCTGCTCGCGATTCTCAATCTGGGCGATCAGCCGGCCCTCCGGGCTCCAGTCCACACGTGCCAGGTAGATGTCACCGTTGTCCCCCAGATCCATCCAGACGGGATCACCCCCCTCGTAATCGACGACGCCCAGACGGACGCGGGCATTGGCCCGACCGGCGAAGGGATAGCGGTGCGCTTCCTCCGCCTCGGGTCCGGTGCTGTCCTGGCCCTGATGCACAATGCGATAGACCGGGATGTGGCTCTCGTCTACCTCCACAAAGGCCAGTTGCGTGCCATCCTGCGACCACCAGAAGCCGTGGGGCCGATTCATCTCCTCCTGCGCCACATACTCAGCCAGGCCATGGATCGTGCCGCTCTCCGCTGCCCCAAACGTCAACTGACGCGGCTCACCGCCTTCGATTGGCACCACGTAGAGTTCGTTGCTACGGACAAAGGCTATCCGTTGGCCACATGGCGATATCCGTGGGTCCAGGGCCGGCCCAGCATCGTTCCCAACGACCTCGCGGAGTGGCGCATCGATTCCGTCCTTGACGAAGACGGCGCCACTCACAGGGATCAACAACTCGGACGCTCGTCGGGCCCATGCATAGTCGGTAATCCCAACGGCGCGGGTCCGCGTGCGCTCACGGCGGAGACGTTCCTCCAGCGACAACTCGGAAGATGTCACCACCTCCTCTTCGGGGTCAACAACGACACCAGACTTGCGCATCTCAACGTCATACGCAAACAGCTGTTGTTGAAGCGTTCCCTCTGCACTGTGAAGATAGGTGATCCACCCGTCATCGGGGCTGAATGCCAGCTTGTCTGGAACGGCCATGCCAGGGCGCGGATAGGTAGCCACATCCTCGACGGTGATTCTGCGGGTCATCTTGTCGTCCTCTCGTGAGCGATTACAGTTCTTGGTGGTATGTTTCGTTCGAAGACAGCGCATCGGAGAGCAGCTGTGCCAGCGTTTTCGCCTCGCCACATCGCATCATGTGTCTACGCTTGGCCCGTGGGACGCTGGTGCCCCGAAGATACTGGTGGAGATGCTTGCGAAATCGACGAACGCCATGATAGGCGCCGTGGAAATCGACCATCATGTCGAGGTGTTGCTGGATCACGGGCACCCGTTCCGCCCAAGGGACCTCGCCACGCCGGCGCCTTTGGAAGATCCAGGGATGGCCCAGCGCGGCGCGCCCGATCATGACGCCGTCGCAACCCGTGTGGGCGCGAAGGTCATCGATGTCCTGAGGGGTCTTGACGTCGCCGCTGGCGAGGACGGGAATGCGGACGGTCGCTTTGACCTCAGCGATCGCATCCCAATCCGCGTCTCCTTGATATCCCTGTTCGGCTGTTCGTCCGTGAACTGCCACGAGCGCGGCCCCGTTAGCCTCCATCACGCGAGCGATCTCGATGTAATTCCGGGAGCTTTCATCCTGACCAAGCCGAATCTTGCCGCTGACAGGCACCGACAGCGCACTGGAAAGACCGGCGAACAACCGCCCAATCTCGCCGACGTCGTCCAGCAGCGCGGCTCCAGCGCCCGACTTCACCACTTTCCGCTTGGCGCACCCGAGGTTGATGTCGATCATCGCCGGTCCCAGCGACTCGACCTTCCGCGCTGCCTCGACGAGCACCTCGACCTCGCTGCCGAAGAGCTGGACGACCAAGGGTTGCTCCTCGGGGTGGAAGCGGAGCATAGATTCCGTTCGTCTCGATCCCAGGGGCTTGGGTCCATAGACGATGGCGTTGGACGCCAGCAGCCCAGTGTAGACGGCGGTGGCGCCGAGCTGCCGGCACAGCCGCCGGAAGGGCTGATCGTTGTAGCCCGACATCGGTGCGAGAATGAGGTTTCCCAGGATAGACGTCGCCCGAGACGCATTCGCCGGCTTCTGTAAGTTCATCAGGTAGCCTCATTCTACCACACCGTACGCAGGGTAAAGCGAAGCGCCGGTCATAGCAATATCGCTACGGACCGGCGTTTGAATACGACGAAACGGGATATCGTCGACGACGTCGACTATTCCTTTTTGACCTCAATCACCCTCGGCTTTGCCTCTTCCGCCTTCGGCAGGATGATCATGAGTTGGCCACTTTCGAACTTGGCCTCGACTTGATCCGTGTTGATTGGGACGTTGATCTTCACGGAGCGGCTAAAGAGTCCGTAGGGACGCTCCAGGAACATGTAGTCGACGTTCTCCAGCGGGCGCCGGAACTCCCCTTTGACCGTCAGGGTGTCGCCGACCAGGGTGATTTCCACATCGTCGGCGCTGAGTCCGGGAACCGACGCGATGATCACAATCTCCTCGCTCGTCGCGTACGCGTCAAGCGGCAGGCGCATCACCTGCTGCTGTCCACGACCGTAGCGCGTGCCCCCAAATGGGCTGAGCCGCTCCTCCATGAAGCGTCCCATCTCGCGCTGCAGCGATTGGATTTCCTCCATTGGATCCCAGTTCAAAATGGACATGAGCTACCTCCTCACTTCAATCGCGCGGAGTTGTCTAATCTATATTAACACATAGGGTGTGCCATCAAACAAGACCTGATCCTATGCACGGGACTATCCCCGGCGAATTACCACACGGTGGGAGCGCGTTTCTCTCACCTTCTTAACTATTTATAGTCCACTTTCATTAGAATGACATAGACGCCTCATAAGAAAGTCATTATCGACCATTGACAAATCCTAAAGTATCGTGTAGAATGCTGAACACTGAGGAAAAGACATGAACAACCGACTTATGTTCCTGCGAGGTGCGAAGAAGCCGGACCGCTAGGTCCGGACTAACGCGCTGGAACAAAGTGCCACCGGCCCTAGCTTCACATAGGGGGCCGGTTTTTTGTTTGCTCTTGAGGAGTCGAGATCGCAAGCGTTATGCTAACAGGACAAGATCAGGTTCATCTCAGTTTTGCTGAGAAGAAGTCCAAGCGCAACAAGCCAGGCCCTGGGTCTGGATAGCTGTGCTTGGATCCTGTTCCAACGTCAAGACGCCAGCTTCCGGCCTACAGCCAGGAGCTGGCGTTTTTTCGTGTCTGTCAGCCAGGAAAGGACGAAAGTATGCCTTTGGAAGATTTTCACATCATAGAGTCCACACTGCGTGAGGGAGAGCAATTCGTCGGTGCGAGCTTCACCACGGAACAGAAGG
>JBNGDU010000123.1:14241-17238 GCA_049975025.1 Anaerolineae bacterium | reverse complement strand
AGGTTCGTATCGCGGAGTTGCTCGACGACTTTGGCGTGGAGTGCATCGAGCTCACCTCGCCCCTTGCGTCGCCCCAGAGCTTCGAGGATGCCCGGATCATCGCAGGCCTGGGTTTGCGCACCAAGATCTTGACCCATACCCGCTGCCGCATCGAGGATGCTCGCCGGGCCATCGACACCGGCTTCGATGGCGTCGATGTGGTCATCGGGACCTCTTCGATGCTCCGGAAGTTCAGCCACGGCAAGGAGATCGCAGAGATCATCGATATGGCGTGCGAGGTCGTGGCGTTTATTCACGACCAGGGGGTGGAAGTCCGTTTCAGCACGGAGGACTCATTCCGGAGTGCTCCGCAGGACATCTTCGATGTGTATGAGGCGGTCGACGCCATAGGTGTCGATCGTGTTGGTATCGCAGACACCGTCGGCGTGGCGACACCGCGCCAGGTCTACGAACTGGTGGGTGCCTTGCGGCGGCGCGTCTCCTGTGATATCGAGTTTCACGGCCACAACGACGCGGGGTGTGCGATCGCCAACGCCTTCGAAGCGCTGGATGCCGGCGCGACCCACGTCGACACCTCGGTCCTCGGCATCGGCGAGCGCAACGGCATCACGCCCTTGGGTGGCCTTATCGCCCGGCTCTACGCTGTCTCCCCATCCTTGGTGGCGAAGTATGACCTGCCCCTCATCCGGGAGCTTGACGGCACGGTTGCGCAGATGGTCGGCATCGATATCCCGTTCAACAACTACATCACCGGGATCACCGCCTTCACACACAAGGCTGGTATCCACGCAAAGGCGATTATCAACAATCCTGAGACCTACGAGATCCTCAACCCCCAGGACTTTGGGTTGACGCGCTACATCAGCATCGCGCACCGCTTGACCGGTTGGAACGCGATCAAAAACCGCGCCCTTCAGTTAGGTCTCGAGCTGAGCGACGCGACGCTCAAGGAGGTCACGGCTCACATCAAAGCGCTGGCCGACGAGAAGCAGATCTCACTGGATGACGTCGACGGCTTGCTGCAACGGTGGGCCGAGGAGAACGATGCGGAGCTCCTCGATACCCCGTCCCTTGCCGGCGCTGTACCGTCGCCGAGTGATACGGTCCCGCATGACTAGAGCAAACTTGGATTCTTCGACGCCGCCAGAAAGTCTGATTCTTCGTCTACGTATCAGCAAAACAGCATAAGGAGGTAGTGATGGCTCAAACACTGAGCGAGCAAATCCTCTCGCACGCCTCCGGACGTGAGGTCCGGGCGGGCGAACTAACGGTGGTGGAGGTCGATCGTGCCATGACCGTGGATTCCATCGCCCCGGAGGTGATCGACGTCCTGCGTGACGAACTGCATATCGCCAAGGTCCCGTACCCGGAGCGCTGTGCTATCTTCGTGGACCACGTGGCGCCCGCCGCGAATCTGGCCACCGCCGAGGGGCAGATCAGGGCTCGGCATTTCGCACGCGAGCAGTCCATTGAGGCCTTCTACGATGCCGGACGGGGTATTTGCCACCAACTGATGATTGAGGAGCATCTGGTTACGCCGGGCACCGTCGCCTTAGGGTCGGACTCCCATAGCACCACCTATGGCGCCATCTCCGCCTTCGGCACCGGGATGGGCACCACCGACGTCGCTTTGGCCTTCGCCACGGGACGCACCTGGCTGCGCGTGCCGGAGACCGTGCGCGTCGATCTCACAGGTGACCTACCGGACGGTGTGGATGCGAAGGACGTCGTGCTGCACCTGCTTGGCGTCGTCGGGGCCGATGGGTTCACCTATCAGGCCGTCGAATTCCACGGCGCCGGAGCATTCTCCTTGGGCTCCCGTATGACACTTTGCAGTATGACCACGGAGATGGGGGCGAAGGCGGGTCTCGTACCTCCTGACGATCTCACAGGGGATTACGCGCCCGTGCCAGATTGGCTAGGCTTACAGAGCGGCGCTGCCTATGTGCGCTCTATCGAAGTGAATCTCTCGGAGATCGAGCCCTTGGTCGCCTGTCCTCCCCGAGTGGACGACGTCGCGCCTCCGAGCTGTCTGGAGGAGGTGGTCGTGGATCAGGTCTTCATCGGCACTTGTACCAACGGGCGTCTACAGGATCTCCAGGCTGCGGCTGGCGTATTACAGGGTCGGCCGATCGCCTCGGGTGTGCGGATGATCGTGATACCGGCATCTCACACGGTGCTGCAGCAGGCCACAGAGGATGGCACCCTGGCGCAGTTGCTCGCCAGTGGCGCGACGATTGGCCCGCCTGGCTGCGGCCCGTGTATCGGTCGTCACCTTGGCGTTCTCGGCTCCGGGGAGGTCTGTCTGTCCACCGGCAATCGCAACTTCGCCGGTCGCATGGGGGCGCCGGATGCGCGGATCTACCTGGCCTCCCCCCAGGTCGCTGCAGCGACGGCTCTTCGCGGCGTGATCAGCGATCCGCGAGACGTGGCTTAGAGGAGGTACTATGAACCGCATATGGCTGTTTGGTGAGGACATCGACACAGATCAGATCATTCCAGGGCGCTACTCTCCCTACATGACCTCTGAGGCAGAGCTAGCGCAGTACGCGTTTATCGAACGGCGTCCGAATTTCGCGCCTAGCGTGCAGCCTGGTGACGTCATCGTCGCGGGGAGGAACTTCGGCTGTGGCTCGTCGCGCGAGTACGCTCCCCGAGCGCTTCAGAAGTGCGGCATCGCGGCGATCATCGCGCCTAGCTTCGCCCGGATTTTCTTTCGGAATGCGGTCAACCTCGGCATTCCGTTGTTCGAGGTCGACCTCACGAGCGTCGTAGCGGATGGCGACGGGGCGCGGTTTGATACGGCGGGGCCACGTCTGGTTACCGATCGTGGATCTTTCGACCTGCCACAACCCCCTGCTTTCGTCAGGGAGATCCAAGCGGAGGGCGGTATCGTCGCCTATTACCGGCGCTTCCAACGCTTCCCAGGAGAGCCCTGATCAATAGAAGGTGATGCGCGATGACCAGAGGTGCCAGACATGGTACAATCGTAGGGGT
>JBNGDU010000123.1:0-14141 GCA_049975025.1 Anaerolineae bacterium | reverse complement strand
CCTAGCCGGTAAAGGAGATACAGATGTTTGCAGAATGTCCTGTGTGTGCGGCCCAGGTGGAGTTGGTTGAGGACACCATCGTCCACGAGATCGTTGTCTGTCCCGACTGCGGTGTGGAGTTGGAGGTCGTTGACCTCGATCCACCGACGCTGGAAGAGGCGCCGGAAGAGGAAGAGGACTGGGGGGAATGACCCCATGTCCTATGCGGGGAGCGCAGCCGTCCCAAGGTCCGCCCGGTGTATATCGGACGACTGCGCCTCCAATCTGGCCCGGTTTGCCT
Source organism: Anaerolineae bacterium (assembly GCA_049975025.1). Taxonomy (GTDB): domain Bacteria; phylum Chloroflexota; class Anaerolineae; order B4-G1; family SLSP01; genus PWVB01. Next base: position 13,861 of record JBNGDU010000123.1, on the reverse strand, counting down.
GAAGTCTCATAAGCTTTCATATTCATCCATCATGTGACTCAAATACCTACGGAGGATCTCTATGGCACCCAAAGTCGGCATTCTTCTCTCCCGCGTCCGCGTCGAGGAGAAGTTGCTCATCCAGGAGTTGGACAAACGCGGGGTTGATTACGATTTGATCGATGATCGCAAGGTGGTCTTCGATATCGCCGAAAACGGCTGGCAAAGCTACGACGTGATTCTTGAGCGTTGCATCAGCCACTCTCGGGCGCTCTACGCCTTGCTGCTCTTCCGGGACTGGGGGATCCCAACGGTGAACAGCTATGAGGTGGCCAATAACTGCGGCAATAAGCTGCTGACCACCAGTGCTCTTGTCCGCGCCGGGATTGCCGTGCCGGATACCAAGGTCGCCTTCACACCCACATCGGCGCTGGAGGCCATCGAGGAGATGGGTTATCCCGTGGTTCTCAAGCCCGGCGTGGGCTCCTGGGGGCGGCTCCTCTCGAAAATTAACGATCGTGAGGCCGCCGAGACCGTACTGGAGCACAAACAGATTCTGGGGTCGTACCACCATTCGATCTACTACATCCAAGAGTACGTCGACAAGCCGGGCCGTGATATCCGGGCCTTCGTCGTGGGCGATGAGACCATCTGCGCGATATACCGCACGTCGCCGCATTGGATTACCAATACCGCTCGAGGGGGCATTGCGACCAATTGTCCCGTGACACCGGAGCTCAATGAGCTCTGCGTCAAGGCCGCTCGAGGAATCGGTGGCGGCGTCGTCGCTCTGGATCTCTTTGAGTCTCCCCACCGCGGTTTATTGGTGAACGAGATCAACTACACAATGGAGTTCCGCAACAGCATTGACACCACCGGCGTGAATATCCCCGGCAAGGTCGTGGACTACGCGTTGCAGGTCGCGGAACAAAGCGAGATCGCACGTTCAGCGTGATGCACGATTGGGCGTGCGTCATCAGGAGGTCCAAAGACGCATGGCGCTATCCGTCATAACCGATGCACAGGCTGATGCCCTGCTGACGGGCTTGGTGCAGCACTATAGCCCCTCGATGAGCGAAGGCCCCGCTGTGAGTTATCTCGTCGAGGAGATGACCAAGCTTGGCTTCCAGGCCGAGATCGATGACGCCGGGAATGCTGTGGGGATCGCTGGGGACGGTGATCGGACGATCCTGCTGTTGGGGCACATCGACACCGTCCCCGGCTTTATCGAGGTCGAGCGCCATGGTGACCTCCTCTATGGACGAGGAACGGTCGACGCGAAGGGGCCGCTGGCCACTTTCGTCGTCGCCGCCGCGCGCGTTCTCAACTCCCATCGAGACTGCTTGGGAGATAAGCGCATCGTCGTCGTGGGCGCTGTCGAAGAGGAGGCTGCAACGTCCAAGGGCGCGCGCTTTGTCCTGGACCGGCTCACACCGGAGGCGGTCGTGATCGGTGAACCTAGCCGCTGGAACCGCCTCACCGTCGGCTATAAAGGTCGCCTGCTGGTCGACTATGTGCTCCGCCGCGACATAGGCCACACCGCCAGGCCCGACGCCGGGGTTTGCGACGAAGCTCACAGCTTTTGGGCCGGGGTGCGGAGTTATACGGCTACGTACAACGAGGGGAAACGTCGTATGTTCGAGCAACTGAGCCCCTCGCTGCGCACGATGCACTCGGAGAGCGACGGATTTGTCGAGGTCGCCACCCTGACGTTGGGTTTTCGCCTGCCGCCCGAGATCGATATCGATGAGCTGCAAAGTCGCCTGATCGGCATGGCTGGTGATGCTCATCTCACTTTTCGAGGTCGGGAACAGGCCTACCACGCGTCCAAGAGCACGCCTCTGGCGAGATCCTTCATCAAGGCGATTGACGCAGAGGGGGGGCGCGTCCAGTTTAAGGTCAAGAGCGGCACTTCCGACATGAATGTGGTCGGACCTGTATGGGACTGTCCCATTCTAGCCTATGGCCCCGGTGATTCCTCGCTGGATCACACCCCTGAGGAACACATCGATCTGCGGGAGTATCACAGCGCCATTGCTGTTCTCACGCGAGCTTTGGCCGATTTGTGATAGACTGAAGGTGAAGCGAGGTCAAGTACAGAAACTCGCGGCATATCGAACTTTAGGGAGCCTACGCCAATAGTGTTCTTGGAATTCGGCTGATTCGCAGGAGATATCATGGCACTGAAAGACTACGACGTTGTCATCATAGGCGCCGGGCCGGCGGGTATTTTCGCAGCTCTGGAGCTCAGTAGGCAATCAGGGTTGCGCATCGCGGTCTTCGACAAAGGGCAGGACATCGATGAACGCCATTGTCCGATGCGTGAGGGCAGCCCAGAGTGCCTTCATTGCAGGCCATGTGCCATTCTAGACGGCTGGGGTGGCGCCGGGGCCTTCTCCGACGGCAAGCTCACGCTGTCGCCCGCCGTGGGAGGACACCTCGCCGATATCCTGGGCGAAAGCCGGGCCAGCCAGTTGATCAAGGAGGTGGATTCGATCTACCGGTCCTTCGGCGCGCCTGAGAACGTCCATGGTACCTACACCGACGAGATTGAGCTGCTGGACAAGCGCGCTTCGTTAGCCGGACTACAGTTCATCTCCGTGCCTATTCGTCACATGGGCACCGAACGTTGTGGTGAGATTATGCGTCGTATGCGCGACGTTCTGTTGGAACGTGGTGTTACCCTTTACATGCGGACGCCGGTTGCCGATGTCACGATCGACGACGGGTATGTGACTGGAATTCGCACGGAGTCGGGCGACGATTTTTCGGCCGATGCCGTTATCGTGGCGCCGGGACGTGAGGGCGCGAGCTGGCTGGAGGCCGTGGCTCGGTCCCTGGACCTTTCTATGACGCGCAATCCTGTGGATCTCGGTGTGCGCGTGGAGTTGCCGGCGCCGGTCCTGGAGCCCATCACCGATCTGGTCTACGAGAGCAAGTTTATCTACTACACCAAGGCGTTTGATGACAAGATCAGAACCTTCTGCATGTGTCCCTATGGGGAGGTGAGCACGGAGTTTGCCGGCGACGTGATGACGGTGAATGGCCACTCGTTCGCCGACCACAAGACGGGCAACACGAACTTCGCGTTGTTGGTGAGTAAGAACTTCACCGAACCCTTCGACAATCCCATTGCCTACGGCAAGAGCATCGCTCGTCTGGCCAATCTGTTGAGCGGTGGCATTATGGTCCAGCGGCTGGGCGACCTGGAGTCGGGCCGCCGCTCCACGCCAGAACGGCTGGCGCGGTCGGTGGTCACGCCCACCTTGCCCAGCGCCACGCCCGGTGACCTGAACCTCGTGTTGCCCTATCGTTATGTGGCCGACATCTTGGAGATGCTGCACGCGCTCGACGAGATCGCGCCCGGCGTGGCTTCGCGGCACACGCTTCTGTATGGTGTCGAGGTCAAATTCTACTCCAATAGGCTGACGCTCACCCGTGAACTCGAGACCGAGGTGGAGAACCTTTTCGCCTGTGGCGACGGAGCCGGTATCACCCGCGGATTGATTCAGGCCTCCGCGGCGGGTTTAGTCGCTGCCCGTGCCATACGCCGGCGCCTGGCCCTCTAGCAGGTCAACTCGCGCCGAGGACCCGGCTTGTAGCGCGCGGCGGACGTGCGTGTCTATCACTTGACAAGATGCGCTTCGTCAGTAAGTTTTGGGCAGGGCGGTGCGACTCACCGGGGCGCAACGCACCTGTCGAAGATCCTGGATAGGGCCGGTAGTGAGTTGCACCTGGAGCGTAGCCCCACACGATAGCGGCGACGCGCCTCGATGGGGAACCGAGTGTGGGGTGCGCCCGCCGTTGGTGCGCCCCACCGGATGCGACATACCTGAGTACCTAGCAGTCGGAACTCACCATGGAGTGAAAGTCATCAAGCCTATGAACACCGGCGAGCTAAGCGTTTTGCATCTCGCGATGATCGTTCTGGTCACGCTGGGGCTTCTGGTGCTGGTCTGGGAAATCCTGCGCTCCCTGACGAAGCGGTGGGCCGCAGAGGTGGATCGGCAGGAAGCGGCTATGGAGAGAGATCTCCAAAACCTCAGCGTGAGACGGGAGGCCCTTGAGGCTGAGGCCGGTCAATACTCACCTGACATGCCGCCTCCCTACAGTGCCGCTGCTCAGGACCTTCAGACGACGCTTGGCGCGCTCTCCATTGCCTACCAGAAGACCGAGGACGAGGTGGCGGCGTTCGCTGAGAAAGGGCCCTTGCCCGGCGCCGGATCCCCCCGAACCGTGCTGTGGCCCGCGCCCCGATTTTGGCGGCAGCGACTGCGATCTCTGAAGGAGATAACGGCCCAGTTGGCGACGCTTCGCCATCACGTCATGCAGGCCGAGGCGCTGCTCAAGATGCTTCGAGGTAAGCCCCTAGAGACCGCCCGGAGGGCCCGCAACCTACGTCGCATATGCGATCGTGCCGGGACCGTGCTGAAGTCCTTGCGTGATGACGGTCTGCACGGCCCACCGCTGGAAGAGGCGGCAGATCGGCTGCAGCAGTGCCGCATAGCGCTGGACCGCTTACCCAACTACCTGCTCCAGGAGTCGGATAGTCACGTCATGCGCCGGGCTCGCCCGCCGGAGATTTCCCAGGCCTGGCGGGAGCTTGAGGACTTGGAGGCTGAGTCCGTGCCGCTCGAGGAGCAGTTGCGGGGTTGGCAGGATGCCGCCGCCATCGTCGGGGGTGAGGTGGACGAGATGCGGCGCACGATCACAAGCGCGACCGATCAACTGGCGCAGGTGCATGCATCGATTGACGTGACGGCGCTCGCCGAGACCTGGAAAGCTACCCGGGCTCAGGCCGAGGCGATCGCTACTCGCTACGCTGCGCCCTCTGTTGAGGATCTCGGTCAACACGACGAGATCGCTCGTCTGACCGATGAGGCCGAAGGGCTGATCGGCAAGCTGGCTGCTGTTGAGGCGCTCCGGCGTTCGCTGGAGGCATCCATCGCAGATAGCGTGGAGCAACTGGATCAGATCGAGATGCAGCTCCGCCAGATCGCTGAGGGCGGGCGCTATCCCTTGGACCGTGTGCCTTTTCAGGCGGAGCTCGACCGAATCCGCAACCGGGCGAGTAAGCTCGTCCGAGATGCCACTGCAGCTCGTGGGACGCATGCCGTGGAAGCGTCGGCCCGCCGCACGCCTGCTGAGTTGGAGACCGATCTGGCGTTAGCGAAGTCCGTCGTGCAGCAGGGGAGGTCTTTAATGGCCCAACTGGCTGAGGCGCGGGAGGACCGGCGGCGTCTGCGCGCCCTGCTCGAACAAGCTGAGGCGGATGCTGAGGGAGCTGGCAGCCATATTGACTGGCTGACTTGGGCCGAGGATCTTCACCGCCGCACCCGAACCTACGCGCTTGAGAACTGGTCGCGTGATGAATCCACGCCCGGTCCCGACCGCGAGGTTACAAAGATCCTGGAGGACGCGAGAGCGCTCGATGCGCAGCTTCGTCTCTGGATGCCCGATCGGGTTGACGAGCCGCTGGCGCCGGAAACCCTACACCAGAGAGTGATCGAAGTCGAACGTCTATTGCAGGAGGTTGAGATCTTCCAGAACCGCCTCGATCGGATCACGCGCCGTTTGCAGGAGATTCAACGCATGGAGGAGACTGCCAAAGCTGTGACGGCCCCCCTCTGCGAGGCCCTGGAGCGACTGGACGCTGTGGCCTCGGCAACCCTGCCCCCTAGCCTTGCCGGGGAGGAGAATCATTGGACAGCTCTTCGGGACCTCCTCAAGGAGGGAGTTGCTCTGCGTCAGGCCCTTGACACCCCGGGCACCGGCGATGTCGAGGAGGAGTTGGCGGACGTTGAAACGTGGACGCGTGACGTTCAGCGCACGTTGCGAGATTGGCATCGCGTGCTGCAGGGGGAGCTGAACGACGCTGAGGCGTTGCTGCGGTCACAGCTTGACGAGTTGCGCGCCATCGCGCCGCTTCACGAGGCTCCCGCGGTGCAAGCCGCCCGGGAGGCTATCGATGGTCTCCAGTCGTCGGCGTGGTCGGGCCGGGGGGCGTTGAGCCTAGACGGGATCAGCGAGGGATTACGACGTGTCATCCCCGACGACCGACGTACGGATCGATCTGTGGTTCAAGGCCTGGTCCGGCTCGCTGAGGAGGTCGGCGACCTGCTTAACGCGCTGGCGAAGCTCGATGAGGCGGAGGCCGACCTGGTCTCGATGGTCCTCGAACCGCTCTCAGATCCCGTTGAGCGCTGGCGGGAGGCCGAGGCTGAAGCCACACGCGCCTTCGCTGGCCTGCAGCATCTGGAAGCAGTGTCTTCTCGCTTGTCGCCGCCCGTGAGCTGTGATACAGCTCCGGTGGCGTCCCACTTGGCAGCGGTCGAGCAGCGGCGCGAGCAACTGCTCCAGAATGGCGCCACGGTCGAGGATGTCGTGGCAGAGCTCGATGAGATCGCCCAGCGCTACCGAGAGGCGGTCGAGATGGTGACTCACCGCGAGGAGGCCTATGAGGCCCGGCGTGCCGAGCTCGACGCCACGCTGGACCGTCTGGAGGCGTGGTGCGCCGATCTGGAAGCCTATGGCAAGCTCCACCGCAACGACCCGGCCATACGCTCCGCCGTTCGTGCCCGCCTCGACGAGATCGAATCCGCCTGGACTCAGCTTCGGGTTCAGTACGAGCGCGAGAGTGGATTGATACCCGGCGACGAGGCGCAGCGGGCGCTGGACCGCCTCTGGCGCCAGGCCCACCGCGACCTCCCCATCGGCGCCGGCGCCGATATCATCCCCGCCATCGCCATCGAACGTCGTCGATAATCTCCTTTATCCCCATCCCGCGGGACTAGCCTGGCTACGTTTGCGGCTCCCGGGTGCGTAGATGCGGTCCACGCCCTATCGCTGCCGGAGTGTGTCCTCCAGTTTACAAGGGGTAGGCTGAGTTGGTCTCGATATGGATGGGTGGCCCCCAATCGCTAGGGTCTCGCAGAGTGGCAGGTGTATCCAAATGTCGCCAATGCTGACGTGGTGTCGGTAAGGCATCAGTTTTTGGGCTTGGTCGCTCGCACGAGCGTCGCGATCGGGCGCCCGAAGGTCTCCGAGCGTCTCCCCTCAGCGTCGACCCACATATCAATGAGTGGCTCGGGGGGCTCCACGCGGCACCCCAGGCGTGTCAGCCACCGCGTGTACGCATCGGGGGCTATCGGATAGAGCTTCACCCGTCGATTGCCGAATTCGAGCCATGGGCTGGCTTGATCAATTGACAGCACGACACTGCCGCCGGGGCGGAGTGCAGTCACGATGTTAGCGAGCGCCCGCGCCTTGTCGGCGACGTGCATAAAGGTCAGGACGCTATAGGCGACATCATACGCCTGCGGGCGCGTGAAGGCCTCGATATCGGCGACCAGGAGCTCCAAGTTCGTGAAGTCGCTGAGATTGCGGCGTGCGCGTAGGATGGTCTTGGGCGACAGATCGATTCCCGTGAACTTAGCGCATCCTCGAGCCAGAACCCGGCATGCCAGTCTGCCGGTGCCTACGCCAACCTCAAGCACCGCTTTGTCTTCGAGATCGCCGAGAAGCTCAAAGAAGCGGACGCCATCCCAGCGCGCCATGTAGTGTTGCAGTAAGGGGTCATCCTCGCAGGGGTCGATACCCTCATCGATGCATCGCTCGTAATGCTCCAGCGTTGTGACGACGGGCGATGGCTCCGAGGGATTCCTATTCCTCGATCCCTCTTCAGATGTGACCATAGGTATGCTCGGCGTTTAGCTAACGGGCCTGCCGGCCTTGCTTCTCCCGCCGGCCCACAGGTCGAATTCCGGCGTGCTGTACCGTCCGAAGAGAGTGGTGAGTTGCCCTGTCAGTTCCGACACAACCTTGCGACTGCCGGCGTCGTGGATCAGGTTGACCCTCTCACCCGGATCACGTCTCAGGTCGTAGAGCTCGTCGGGGCCGTAGGGATGACGCCGTACCAGCTTCCAGTCCGACGTCTGTACCGCGCGCGTGTTCTCGTATTCGTGGAAGATGGCCTCTGGCTGCCGCTGCGCCCTTCCGAGAAGCGAGGGCACGAAGCTGGCGCCCGGACGGGGAGGGCTCTCCGGCAGCTGGGGCTCAAGGCCCAGATAAGCCAGCATCGAGGGGAAGACGTCGTAGTTGCAGGACATCCTCTCGACGACGGAACTGGACGGTATCCGCTCCGGATGGCGCAGGATCAGCGGAACGTTCATGTTCTCCTGGAACATGTGCAGAGGGCGGCTGTGGTCGCCCATGCCCCACATCCCGTGGTGACCGGCGCAGAGGCCATGGTCCGCCGTGAAGACGACCAGCGTGTTGTCCACCAGGTCCAATGCATCCAGCCGGTCGAGAATCGCCCCCACGCCGTCGTCCACGCCGCTGACCGCGGCGGCGTAACTGCGCATCGCCGTCTCGTTGTTGATGCAGTCCCGATTTTGCTTGAGCCAGGGGTGGGCCGGCCCGCGCGGAAAGCAGCACAGTTTTCGATCCGCGTAGATGCTCGTGTACCGGTTGCGGTGTCCGGTGCGCAGGTCTTGATCGAGGCCGTAGGGTCCGTTGTAGCCCACGTAGAGGAAGAACGGGTCGTTATACGCTCGTTGAAGGAAATCGAGCGCGTGATCGGTGATGGCGTGCGTGTAGTAGCGGGACTCCGTGTAGACCTCGCCTTCCCAGATCGTCTCTGAGTCATAGAAGCTCTTGGTGTGGCCACGGGGCTTAGCAAACCAGTATTCGAACCCCAGTTGCGGGTTCAGGCTGTCGCCGAGGTGCCACTTGCCGCTCATGCCGCAGGTCCAACCCGCATCCGCCAGGGTCTGCGGTAGGGTGACGAGCTCGCTGATGGTGCAGTAAGCATCGGGCCCCATCTGTGCATCCGGCTTCTCTGTGCCGAGCCAGTTGTGCACGCCGTGCTGCGACGGGATCAGACCCGTCAACAGCGTGGCACGGTTCGGCGAGCAGACCGGGTTGACGGAGAAGGCGTTGGCGAACCGGGCACCCTCCGCAGCTAGCCTGTCGATATTGGGCGTGTGGATCTCCTCATTGCCGTAGCACCCCAGCGTCCAGGCGCTCTGGTTGTCCGTCACGATGAAGACGATGTTGAGTTGATCTGTCATCGCTGGCCACTCTCCTTTGTTTAGGTGATCTGGGTCACCGAGATCAAGCCAAAAGCCCAGAGTCAACGGCCTTTCTTTTTCTGCTTGACCCACTCGTCTGACGGTGGGGGCTCGCGCGTGGGGGGCTCGGTGTCCTTAGGGAACCAGCCCTCTTGGCTCATCCGCAGCTCCGAGTAGCTTTTGAACATATGGGTGTGAGCAAGTACCTCATAAGAGGGTTTGGGTTCCCGCATACCCTCCTCCCAGGCCTTTCTCTCCACCGTGCCGAAGATCATGTAGTCGTTGCCGATAACGTCTGGGTTTCGCCGGCGGAACATCTCGGTCAGCATATGCTCGACCTGATCCTTGTGAGCAAAGAGGGTATCACAGTCTTTGCAGTAGCGGCAGGTGTAGTTGAGGGCGATGAGGTTCTCGGGCTCGACGTGAATAAGCAACGGAAGTTTTCGTTGTCCGGTTCTCCTCTCGCATAACGGACACTTCGTCAGCCGAGCGTCCGGATATGGATTCAGCACGAAGTCGTATTTCGGATCCAATAGGTCGAAGTGCGGCTCTTCCAACTTGCTCATCTTCTCCCCCTAGTCTCATAATTATCTACTAAATCGCTCCATACTTGTCGCGATTCACTACCACGTTTCATGTCTTCACACCTCACGTTTCACTCATCGCCGTGATCGGCAGCCAGAACTCACAGTAGGACTCGCCCTCTGGCGCCCCTTCCGTCGTTGGTGGATAGACCTCCATCTCCGGCGCGGCGGCGTGGATGTAACCGGAGGTGGGCAGCCACTCGGTGAAGGCGTAGATCTCGGATGCGACAAGCGCTTCGGGGATCGGTCCGTGGCACTCGAAGACGGCCCAACGGCCGGCGGGCACCCGATAGCGTTCCAGGTCGCCGGTTTCGGCATTCTCAGGCACCTCAACCACGACCATGAAGTAGAACTCGCGCCTCGCAGGGTCTGCCTCAACGCGGGAGACCCCCAGGGTCGCGCCACCGGTTTGCGGTCCCGGCGCGAAGTCGGCTAGTTCCCGGAAACGATCGAAGAGGTCGCTGTTCTTGCACGCCTCCCAGAAGCGCCCGAACTGCGAGTTGTCCGGGCCCGAGATCCAAACTTGGCGTCCCGCGACGTCAAAGGCGGGCCGATCGACGATGCGATAGTTTACCATTACGCTCTCCCTGGGTGATCGAGTGGTGGTGCGGTTTTCTTCAGTGGTCCTGGGGACTGCAATCAAAAGTATACCATGGATCGTGCTCTGCGGATCTTGGATGACTTGGCCTTCTTAGTTCGGGGCAGCCACAGATTGTTTGCTGTCAGGCGGGCATATTGTTGATCCGCTACTCATGACATCGCTTCGCCGCCGCACTTGCGGAGCGGGCGCTTGAGACTACAGTATGCAGACCGGACCTTTGATCAGTGATACGAGGAGGGCGTCATGTACCGAATTATCAACATCGGAACGTTGTCGCAAAACAAGTTCTGGGGCGAGACGAAGCGTATGCGCGAGGACATCAGCGCGACCTGCACGCTGCTGGAGATCGGGGATCACAAGCTGTTGGTCGACCCCTCTCCGCGCCCCGAGCGACTGGAGAAGTTGCTCTTCGACCACGCCGGCCTTCGCCCTGAGGCCATCGATATGGTCTTCATAACCCACTTCCACGGCGATCACCGCTTCGGCCTGGAGCTCTTCGATCACGCTAGCTGGTTGATGGCAGCGGCGGGGATCGAGGAGTGGCGCGAGCGGGCATCCCGCGAGGCTGATCTCATCGATCGATTCAAGCCCGCGGAGGATCAGCTGCCCGAGGGCCTGTCCCTTTTTCACGCACCCGGACACACGCCTCACCTCTACGCGCTGCAGGCGGAGACCCGCTGGGGTACGCTGATCATCGCCGGGGATGCCGTGATGAATCGGGAATACTTCGCCGCCGAGGAGGGTTACCACAACTCCGTTGACTTCGAGCAGGCGTCGGAGACCATCCGGCGCATCAAGGCGACCGCGGCGCTGGTGATCCCGGGACACGACAACGTGCTAATCAACAGGTGAGTCCGGATACTGGATGGATGTTAGATGTTGGATATTGGATGGGTAGTAGCGCAATCTTGATGTTCAACCTGCAACGGTTGGACGTTTTTTATCATTCGTTCACTCGCTTTTTCGCCTATTCGCTCACTCGCTTTCTCGCCTAAGGAGCTGTTATGATTCCACGGGTGCGTTTCGGCAGAACTGAACTTGAGGTCACGCGCGTCGCGCTGGGCGGCTATCCCTTTGGGGGTGTCAACCTGGCGCGAAACTGGGATCCCTTCACACCGGAGGGACGCGCCCAGGCCATTGTGACGATCCACGCGGCGTTGGATGCGGGGATCAACCTCATCGACACGGCGCCGGGCTATGGTGACGGCAACAGCGAGTCCATCATCGGCGAGGCCCTGGAGGGGCGTCGCGATGAGGTCGTCCTGGCGACCAAGGTGGGCTATCGGGGAACGGCTGAGGAGGTTCGTGAGAGCGTCGAGGCGTCGCTACGGCGGCTCCGCACCGATGCTGTCGAGGTGATCCAGTTCCACGGTGGCATGTACACCAACGAGGAGATCCATCATATCCTCGACGACGGATTGCTCGACACCCTGATCGCTCTGCGTGACGAAGGTAAGGCGCGATTCTTGGGGTTCACCGTTGAGGAGCCCTGGTCGGCCCGTCCCTTGATCGCCACGGGGGCTTTTGACGTGATGCAGGTGCGCTATAATCTCATCTACCAGGCGGCGGCGCTCCACGTGCTGAACAGCGCAGGGGAGGCCGACATGGGCATCTCAGTGATGCGTCCCATGACGTCGGGCATTTTGCAGCGCCTGGTCAGCTATCTCGTGCCCGAGTGGGTCGAGGTCGCCGACCTTTACGAGGTCTGTCTCAAGTTCGTGCTATCCGACAGCCGGGTGCATGTGGCGAATGTCGGGATGCGTTGGCCCGTGGAGGTGGAGAAGAACGTTGCGGTCGCGTCGAGCTTTGAGCCCAGATTTGACGTGGCGGATCTGCCGCGGATGACAGCCCACATTTACCGGACCGAGGACGAGATGGCGGGCATCGAGCGGGACACATAGGTGGGGTGCCGTTCCGTCGTGCCTTCGATGGCGCTTGGCCAAGCCGCCGCCCGAGACGTAAGGCCGCGAGATCCGGACGTAGAAGCTTTGCAGCGGACCCTGGTGGCCCAGGTCGCCGAGTTGAGGATGACGTTTGAAGGAGAGGTGCTTTATGCGAACTAGCAGGGCCTTACGCGACACGTGGTGGATCAAGCAGCTTGAGGTTCCTGAGCCCGATGTCACCGCACTCTCCAATGAGGTCTCCGGCGCCCATCCCGTCGGACAGGGGTGGCTGGTCGCCACGATGCCGGCCCAAGTGCACGATGTCCTGTTGGCCCATGGGCGAATTCCCGATCCCCGGTGGGGCAAGAACGCGGCGGAGAGCGCCTGGGTGGGGGAGAAGGACTGGGTCTACGGGCACGTCTTCCCCACGCCCGAGTCCTCAGACGGTTTGGGCCGTACCGGTCCGGTTTTCCTCCGGTTCAAGGGCCTCGATACGTTGGCTACCGTCTATCTCAATGGCGAAGAGGTCGGGCACTTTGAGAACATGCACCACGCCCATACCGTGGAGGTTCGAGAGCAGTTGAGGTCGCCTGGGGAGGACAACGTCCTGATCTTGGTCTTCGCGTCGCCGCTGCGGTTCGTGGCGCAAACTGAGCCCGCGGAGGGGATACCCGCTTACCACTATATCCGCAAGTGTCGCAGTGATTTCACCTCCTATCTCGGCGCGCGCCCGCACGCGGTCAAGGTGGGGGTCTTCGATGACGTGGTACTGGACGTGCCCGATCGCGCCTGGGTGGAGGACGTCACCGTCCGCTCCGAGCTCGCCGAGGACTACAGCAGCGCCCAGGTAAAGGTACGGGCCGCGTTGCGGAGCGCAATGCGGGGCGCGGTCGGCGGCGGTACCTCGGAAGCCGATGCGGCCCTGGAGTTGGCCTTGACTTTGACCGATCCCAAGGGGAACCTGGTGCTCACCAGTGTCGTGTCCCTCGATGAGGCGGTCTTCGAGAAGAGCGCTGTCCTCAACGTGGAGGATCCGCTCCTGTGGTGGCCTCGAACTCACGGGGCCCCAAACCTCTATCGTTTGACCGTCGATCTGCAATCTGGCGGGGAGCGCCTCGACCGACACCTCGTGGAGTTCGGCATTCGCCAGGTGGCGCCTGTGCTGATCGATCCCGCGACGGGAGAGGACCGCTTTGCCTTCGAGGTCAACGGTCAGCGCATCTTTCTGCGGGGGGCTTGTTGGGCGCCATTGCAGGGCATGACCCACCGCTGGGACGACGAGCGGGCGGATCAGCTCCTGGATCTCGTGGAGCAAGGGCAGATGAACGTGCTGCGCGTCTGGGGCGGGGGGGCCATGCCGCCCGATGCCTTCTATCAGGCCTGCGACCGGCGCGGGATCCTGATCTGGCAGGATTTCATGTTCGGTTACGGCATGTATCCGGACGACGATCCGGATTTTGTCGCGAACTGCCGGACCGAGATCGCAAGCGTCGTGCGCCGCCTGCGGAACCATCCGTCACTCCTGCTCTGGTGTGGGGGCAATGAGAACCACATGGGCTGGGACTTCGCCTTTGGCGAGGAGCCGACGACGGGGCGTGCCCTCTTCGAGGAGGTGATGCCCGAGATCTGCAGCCAACTTGATACTGACCGCCTTTTTCACCCCAGTTCACCCTACGGCGGACCTGTTCCCAACTGGCCGCTGAAGGGAGATTGGCACGACTACACCACGCTGACCTTTTCTCC
>JBNGDU010000122.1:26553-28831 GCA_049975025.1 Anaerolineae bacterium | reverse complement strand
CGGTCGAGGGCTCCTGCGCAGGGGCGGCGCCGGCCTCGGCCTGCATGCCGATCAACATGCTCGGCAGCGAGCCGAGAAGCCAAGCGACCAAAGCCCCGATAACGGTCGCGAGCCACCAGGCGCGGCGTGAAATCTCGCGCAACGCCGAGCGCATCACCCGCCACTGCGCCAGACCGACGACGGTCCCTTCGATCAGGCCGGTCGCCGTCATCAAGAGCCCCATCCCCAGCGCGCCACCCCACGTCTCGGCCTCGCCCATCGTCGTGAAGAGCAGATAGCCCACCGCGAAGGTCGCGCCCAGGCCCACCAACTCCCCCAAGGCATTTGCCGCCACCCAACGCCGTCTCAGTTGCGTCCTCTCCAGTTCGCGCATGATGCCTCCTTGTCCAGGTTGAGTCCACTATCCTCAAGGATAGTCCCACTTCGCGCGTGCACCAGTTGCCTGAGAGAGACCGTACGAGTGTGGTGGTAGAGCCCATCGCCGGAATGGGACTAAGGGAGAACGCAAGCCGTTACGGGACATCTAAGTAGCCTACAGATCAAATGGGACTATCATAGAGAGCACACGCGCAATCGCAGGCGAGCGAGGTCGTCGCAGCCCTCCTGCGAGGTAAGGTACCGGAGCCCGGAAAGGAGAGGACGTGGATCCAAAAATCGACCGGATGGCAATTGCCATCGTCTACAAGACGCAGTCGGCGGAGCTGCTGGCGGCTCTGAACGCCAGCGGCATCCCGGTGACCGTCATCGACGCCAGCGGCGGGTTTCTCCAGGAGGCGATGGTCACCTTCGTAGCCGGTATGCCGCAAGGACGCCTTCCGTTCTTCTTTTCGCTGGTCCGCGAACACTGCCCGGTGCACACGCGATACGTCACCGTCGGCATTGAACTAACCGACGAGTACCCTTTCACCCCCATCGAGGTACGCGTCGGCGGCGCCACGGTCTTTGTGGTGCCGGTCGAGGAGTTCATCCAACTCTAGATTCGGTCCCCTTCTGGCTTCAGCGCAGCTCCATCATGGCCTTGGTGTATGCCATCTCCACCAGTCGCGTGCCGCCGCCGATCGAGGCAGGACCGTGGCCCGGGAAGAGGTGATCGCAACCCCCGTACGCGCGCGCCTCATGGGCCAGCCTGCGAAGGCTGCTGACGTAGGTCGCGCGGTCGTAGTCCGGACTACCGCTCCAACCGAGCTCCACCGACTCGGACTCCGGCCCCACTAGAATCACGTCACCCACAAACCAAAGCCGCTCGCCGCGCAGCCGAACCTCGTAGACGGTACAGCTATCGGCGTGGCCCGGCGCCGTCAGGCAGCGAATGGACGTTCCGCCGATCCTGAGGATCTCACCGTCGCCGACCACGCGATCGATCTCGCAGGGCTCAAAGGTGCCGTGGACGGCATAGCCGACCGTCCGGTCGTCCCCGACCGCCAACGCAGCTGCGCAGGCGGCGTTGCCGATGACCTCGGCACCCTCGCGCTGGAGCCGCGCCGCATGGCTGGCGTGATCGAAGTGCGCGTGGGTCAGCAGCAGATGGGTGACCTTACCGATCTCGATGGACCATCGAGCGCAGTTCTCAACGATCAAGTCGAACGTGGGATGCTCCAGGTCACCGGAATCGACCATCACGATCGCGTCACCCAGCCGCAGCACGTAACTGTTCTGGTGTTGCCCATACGGATAGCCGTTGACCATATAGACGTCGGGCAGAATCTGCATATAGCCACCTCCTTAGGTTGCGCGTCAGTTACCCCCAAGCCCTTCCCTCACGGCTGCCACCAGTTGATCGGCGTCATCCTGGGAGTTGTAGGCCTGGTAGGAGACCCTCAAAAGCCGCTGTCCGTGGACGTTAAGCAGTACGACCACGATGTTGCGCTTCTGCAGCGCCTTCCAGATAGCGTCGCTCCGATCCTCCGGAACCGGGATGCTCACCATCTGGCCGAAGTACACAGGAGTGTCGGGGGAGAGAGGGGGCAGCCCGGTCATCTCGGTGATGCGCGCGCGTGTCTGGCTTGCCAGCGCGTGACACCGGGCGCGTTGTGCGTCCCAATCATGTTCCTCTTGAAACCGGATCGCGGCAGGGACCGAGAGAAAGGCGGAGGGGTCACGCGTGCCCTGTTGTTGGTAGCGTACGACGAAATGGCAGGCCTCCACGACCTCTGCGGCGCCACGGGAACACGATTGGACCAGGGCGTCAGCCATCTGGGGTTGCACCCGGGGATGGGCGTAGGCAAAGCCGGCCCCTTTGGGAGAGCAAAGCCACTTGTGGCAGGCGCCGACATAGACA
>JBNGDU010000122.1:8323-26543 GCA_049975025.1 Anaerolineae bacterium | reverse complement strand
AGGGGGATCTGGCTTGGGGCGTGGGCACCATCGATGAAGGTCATGATGCCTGCCGCACGGGCACGGCGGCAGATCTCGGCCACCGGGAAGATCAACGCGCTGAAGGCCGCGATATGGCTGATGAAGATGATTCGAGTACGGGGATTCACCCCCTCCCAAAACGCGTTTACGAAGGCATCGGGGTCGGTCAGCGGCACAGGGACCCGCTGATGCACGTAGCGAATACCCGTCTGGTACGCCAGAAGGTCCCAGGTGCCGTCCATTGCGGGGTATTCCCAATCCGTCGTCAGCACCTCGTCACCCGGCTCCAGCTGCAGACAACGACAGATCATCCGCACAGCCGTGGTCGGGTTTGCGAAGTAGACGACGTCGTCGCCTGTCACGCCGAGGTAGGCGCCCAAGTCGGCGCGCGCTTCGCCCATCAGGCCGGGAAGTCGCGTACTGATGAAGTTCACAGGGTTGCGCTCTAGCTCGCGCTGCCAGGCCTGGTATTGCGCAAAGACGGGCCGGGGACAGGCGCCAAAGGAACCGTGATTCAGGTAGATCACGTCAGGATCAAGTAGGAAAAGGTCCTTCAACGGTTGAACCATCGAGATAGTCCTCACTTTGTCGATTCTCATCTAGGGTTGGATCACGCGCAACTCCCAGGTCGCCCGAATCCCATCGGGTATGTGGACCGCGATCGATCGCGGTGCCTGTAGCGTTGCAACTAACCCGCTCTGGGTGCGCCGCAGCGTGACATGAACGTCGCCAAGCGGTGTTGGTACCGTTCCTTTGGCCCAGGCCAGATCGCCGAGGGCCGGCGCAAACGTGACCTCAGCGGAACCATCCTTCGCGGGCCGCACGCCCAACACGGCGCGGTGGAGCCACGGCACGGGCCCAGCCGACCAGCCATGGCACAGAGAGGTCTCGTAGCCGCCGTAGCGCGCGTACTCGCTGCCCACGATCGTCAGTGCGTGCGGATCATCATCCGCCAGCCAAGCGCGATCGAAGGTCTCCCAAAGCGTGTCAAGACCGGCCTCGACCGCTGCGCCCCAATGATCCCGGATATAGTCCAGGCCCCATTGCACCTCACCGACCTGCGCCGCGGCATCGAGGTCCGCGTAACGGTGCCAAAAGGTCATCCGCATTTCTGGATCCGGTGCCAGTCTTGCCGCGAAAAGCTCTGCCGCCTCCTCTGGGGCGAGCACACCACTCCGAATCGCCATAGCCGGCACGTGATGGGAGGAATCGAACTGCCAGAGCCCGTTATGGCGCCAGGCCAGCCGTGCCGCAGCTACCATCCGGTCCAGGAGCTCTTTCCAGGCCTGCTCGTGGTTCGAGGCCCCGATGCGCAGAAGGAGATGCACGCCCAAGTCTATGGCCTGATAAGCCAGGAAGTGGGTGAACTGCCACCTCGCTGTGGCGTCCAGCGGCGCCCAATCGACGAAGTCCCATCCATCCTCCGCGCACCATAGGCCATCGTCATTGATGCGGCGGGCCACATGGTCGAGCGTAGCAACCAGCTCCCGTCGCAGCTCCCTTATGAGCGAGAGATCACCCGTATATCGAACGTAGTCGGCTAAGCCCACGAGCCACCACAGCGTGTAGGTAGGGATATCGTTGATGTCCCCACTGGGCACACGCCATATGGCTTGCAGGCCGGGATAGCGCTGCTCCTCCAGCGGCGGCGGTGGCGCAGGCCCTAACTCGCCGAGGATCGCGTAGGTACGGCGCGCCAGGTTCGCATCCCCAAAGACATGATAGGTCACGAGCGCTTCGATGTAGAGGTCACCCGTCCAGGGCAACTGATCCCGCTTGATCCCATCCCAGATCTCCGTCTGCATGCAAAGATGGGCCGTGCGAACCGAGGCATCCCAGATGGCGTTCAACGTCTCATCACTGCAGGCGAAAGCCCCCCGCATCTCGACGGGGTAGCGGATATGCTGAACCACCACCGGCTCTAGGACGACCTCCCCCGAACCCGCAGGACCGGCGCCCAGTCCCATGACCTTGACGTAACGAAAGCCCGTGGGCGAGGTCGTAAATGTCTCACCGTCGCGCAGGGTCACGACATCCGTCACCCGTCGATCGTAGCGGTCGATCTCGTTGAGACTCTCAGCCGTGGTCACCGCCACCACGGCAGGCCCTCCGCCGCTGAGCCGCAGCTTGACACGAGCGAAGGTCTCGGTGTCCAATTCGAAGAGTACGTGGGGCGCGCGACGCTCGAAGAGGTCGAGCCAACTGTTAGCCACCCGCGACTGCGCCTCCCGCACCCGGTACCACTCCAAGCCACCGCGCGTCGCCGGCAGGTCGACCGGCGCCCTGGCGAAGGGCTCGAGGGGACGCAGGATCAGCGTCCCGTCATCCCCACAGAGAGCCCGTTCCCCAGAACCTGGCAAGCCCTGATGGAGCCGCTTCGCGTGCACCAGGGCCTCCTCGCTCATCTCCTGCATCCCTGTCGTCAACCGGCAGAAGTCGTCAGGTGCATTGCACGGCATGCCCCAGGGCTCAGCCCATACGCCGTCGAAGGCCCAGGCGGATCGCCATTCGAGATCCGGCGCTTGCGTCACCCACTCCGGCGCGGGATTCCGCACCATCTGCCAGCTATCGTCGGTGGGCAAACGGTGCGCGCCCTCGTCGTCTTGCCAGTCGAGGCAACCCAGCACAAAGGGCTGCCCATCCGGTCCGGGCAGGGCTTCGATGCTAAGGCGGTGAGTACCCGAAGAAAGGGAGAGTGGGAAACGCCGCATCTCCCGCCAGGGTGGCATCTCCATCGATTCTGGGCAGAGCGGACGACCATCGAGATAGACGGTGTACGCCCCACTGGCGGTGACATAGAGCAGGCCCTGACGCGGGCCATCCCGACGCGGGGTTTCCCGCTGAGGGACAACCTCTCTCGGAGACCCCCTCGTTGACGGTTCAACGTAGAGGGTGCGGGCAAATCCAACATGGGTCGCCGGCTCGTCCCAGGGCCACCAGAGCCGTCGCGGCAAGGGCAGAGAGTCTGCAGAGCGTTGTGAGGTTTGAGATTTCATAGAATGAGAGCCTGGTATTCCTTGGCAGCCTGTCCCTCTCGCAAACCACGTCATTGTACACCAGCTTTCCCAATCCAAAACGCTAACTTATTGACAACGGCGTAGCGCTATGCTATACTATGATCATATAGTCATCATATGACTATATGATATAATAAATTCCGTGTCATTGCAACCCCGCAGTATCGTTGGTTAGGCCGATATCGGGCTCCGGGACAGATCCTTGCTGAGAAAGGAAAACTGGTATGCCGGTTCGCATTGCCAAGCCACAGCGTGCCGATCTCACCCGCCAGTGCGTCGATAGCATTCAGGCGTACATCGACGGACAGAACCTCCATGCTGGCGACAAGCTGCCCAGCCTACAGGACTGGGCTGAGATGCTCGAGGTCAGCATCGTCGTCGTCCGTGAGGCATTCCGGGCACTTCAGGCTCTCGGCCTGGTCGACATTCAACACGGGCGCGGCATCTTCCTGGCGAGCCCCGAGGAAGACGACTTCCTGGACTATCTCGCCTTCCGCCACGCACTGGATCGTTTCACCCTGGAGGAGGTTATCGAGGGGCGCGCCATGCTCGAGCTTGCCGTGCTGGAAGCGTGCATCGCGCGCGCCGACGAAGAAGCCATCGCCGAGCTCGAGTCGATCATCGAGGAGATGGAAGACGAGCCCTGGCTGGCCGGCCAGGATTCTGCCGTACACAAGCGGTTCCACCAAGCGATGCTCAAGGCTTCCGGCGATCGCTTGCTGGCAAGCATCGGTATGCCGCTGCTCAACACCTTTTGGATCCTGGGCAACAGCGGGGAGATCGATCTCCCCGAGGACGTATTGGAGATCGATATGTTGGCCTGTCACGCAGCTTACCTGGACGCTATCAAACGCCGCGATCTATCCCATACCAGAGAGTTAGTGGACCAGCACCTGCTCGGTCTGTGCTCGCGATACGGGATCTTCCCCTTCGCCAGACCAACCGAACCTAAGTCTCTCAGCGTGTAGCACTATTGGTGCAGGTCGCGTGCAAAACCCATTCTAGTGACGAAAGGAGGCTATCTCGAACAGGACAGTTGAGCGCAGTCTCGGGCAAACCCACGATTCCCTGTAAAATCCGTTCGTTCATTCATCAGATCTATGGAGGTGTCTTGTGAGTAAGAAAAAACCCCTTTCGCGACGCGAGTTCCTGCGCACAGTCGGCATTGCCGGAGCCGGTGCTTTCCTGGCTTCCTGTGCCACGCCGGAACCCGAGGTCATTCGCGAGACGGTCGAGGTTGAGAAGGTTACGGAAAAGACCGTCGAGGTTGAGGTCGAGAAGACCGTCGAGGTCGAAAAGGTCGTCGAGGTCACGCCTACGGTCCCAATGGGGCCCGTCAACGCGCTGGGCGAGGTGTTGCCCGCCGACGCACTGCCGCTCGAGGAACAGTACATTATCCAGGCAGAAGGTGGGACCGGTGGCGGCTACGGTCACATTATGGAGTCGCTATACAACCGCGCTTTCGAGGGAGCCAAAGGCCAGGAGCCGCTGACGTCACTGGATATCAACTTTGAGGTCTATGGCGTCGGCTGCGAAAGCTGGGAGCCCGCCGAGGACGGCAGCTACTGGGACTTCTTCCTGCGCGAAGGCCTAACCTGGAGCAACGGTGAGCCCATCACGGCTAACGACTGGGTTTACACGCTGCGCTGGTCCCTGAGCAACGGCTACGACTTCGCCTGGTTCTACTTCGACATCCTGAATGCCGCGGCGGTCACGGCCGGCGAGCTTCCCCCAGAGGAGCTGGGCATCGAGGCCGTTGACGACTACACGCTGCGTATCTACACTGAGGCTCCCGTGCCCTACCTGCCGATGGTGGGCGTCTGGTTCGAGGTGATGCCCGAGGGCGCGCAGGAGGAGCTGGGCGAGAACTGGGCCCTGGATCCCGACCGCTACGTGGCCTCCGGTCCCTTCATGCTCAGCAGCTTCAGTCGTGAGCTCGGTAACCTATGGGAACTGAGACCCGACTATCAGGGCATCCGCCGCCCGTGGGTCACCGAGGTCCGCACGTCACGCGAGCTACCCTCTGGTCTTCCGGCCTATATGGCAGGCGAGGTGCACAATTACTCCGTGGGCGTCGGCAACCCTCCCGCTGAGATTGGCCTGGTCAACGCCAACCCGGTGCTGCGCGCGGAGTCGCATCCCCGTCCGCCGACGTTCACCGACTACCTGGGCTTCAACACCTTGGGCGACTTCGAGCCACTGGCTGATCCCAACGTACGCTTGGCGATGTGCAAGGCCATCGACAAGAGCACCATCGTCAGCCAAATCTACCAGGGCTTCTCACATACGGCCTGGGGTATCCTGCCGAAGGGCTTCCCGAACTACAACCCCGATCTGGAGCAGCTGGACCCCAACATCTACGACCCCGAGGCGGCAGCCCAGCTACTAGCCGACGCGGGCTACCCCGATGGAGCGGGCTTCCCCACCTACGAGCTCTACATCCGCCAGCCCAACGCCCAGCAGACAGCGGTCTGCGAGGCGATGCAAGCCCAGTGGCGGGAGAATCTGGGCATCAACGTGGAGCTGCGGCCGTCGGACTTCCAGTCCTTCACCAGCGCCGCGTTCAGCGATCGCACGGCCGCGATGTACTATGTGGGCTACGCTCAGGACTACGCTGACCCGGCAACCTTCCTGAACGTCTTCCGCAACACCGGACGCCACCCGCACGATAACCCGGAGTGGACCGAGTTCTACAACGAGGTCAACTCGTCCTTCGACCCCGACGAGCGGATGGCGGGCCTGAAGGAGGCGGAGCAGATGCTGGTGGAGAGCGCGGCCTGGTTCTTCGTCGCGCATCCCTTCTCCATCGACCTGTGGCCATGCAACGCCCAGGGCTACAACCTGGAGCCCAACAAGGATGGCTACCGGATGTGGGGCGGCGGCGGCATCGGCTGTCCGCACGCCTTCGAGGGCATCTACTGGGCCGATTCCGACTGCCGAGAGGGCCTTACCTAGTCAACACGAACACGGGAGAGGCGCGCCAACCGCGCGCCTCTCCCCTTCCCATCGGACTTATTCTACACTATCATATGACTGTCATATGAATCGAGACCGTTTCCAAATAAGAGACCGAGGAGGTGGCGGGCTATGATAGCCTACACATTGAAGCGTCTCGGGGGCATCATGATGACGCTGCTCCTGCTCTCCATCTTTACCTTCACCCTGTCACGGGTCGTTCCCGGCGGACCGTGGATGCAGGGCGCGGAGATCCCCCTGTCCGACCAGCAGGTTCAGACCTTCAAGGAGAAGTACGGGTTGGACCAACCGATCTGGCTGCAATACCTGACCTGGCTCCGCAATGCCTTAGTGCTGGACTTCGGCTACACCTTCACGGAACCGGAGCGCACCGTCACGGAGCTGATCCGCAGCGCCCTACCCTACAGCGCGCTGGTGGGCGGCCTGGCGGCAACCCTAGCGATTGTGCTGGGTGTCACGATGGGTATCGTCGCCGCGGCCAGCCAGGACACTTGGATCGACAACATCGTCACCAGCTACGCCGTCTTCATGTCGACGATCCCATCCTTCGTTCTGGGCTTCCTCCTTATCTACTTCTTGTCCGTCAAAATGCGTTGGTTCCCCGCCGGGTCTTGGGGCGATCCCAGCGATTGGCGGGACGTCGCCCATCACATTACCCTGCCGGTGATCGCTTTTGGGCTTCCCGCGACCGGCGGCGTAGCCCGGTGGACGCGCCAGTGCGTCGCCGAGGCGATGGCCGCCGACTACGTGCGGACGGCCTATGCGAAGGGCCTTCAGCCCACCGGCGTGATGACACGCCACGTGCTGCGCAATGCCCTGATCCCGATGATCACGAGCTTCCTCCCGCTCTACCCCGGCATGATGACCGGCTCGCTCTTCGTTGAGCGGGTCTTCGCGTTGCCGGGGCTGGGGCGGTACTTCGTGATGTCGAGCACGAACCGAGACTACCCGCTGGTGCTGGGGATCACGATCTTCTGGGCATTGCTGATCGCCCTTACCTACCTCCTGACCGACATCCTCTACGGCATCATCGACCCACGTGTGAGAGTTACGGAGAAACAGCGATGAACGACGAGACGCTACGCGTGACACCCGGTGGTGGCAAAGTAGGCGCGGACAGCTCATCGGTCGGGGAGGCCGATGCCTTGCCCGAGACCACCGTCGTGGGCGGCGCACCGCCTAATGAGGAGGCCGTAGCCGACGTACGGGAGGCGGAGCCTCAGCCGGTTATGGCCGAGAAGCTCTTCACGCCCGAGGCATATGAGGAGGAGACCAAGTACGCCAGCTTCTGGGTCGGTGCCTGGCGGCGGTTCCGGCGCAACCGACTGGCCATGTTCGGCATCGCCTTTGCCGGACTCATCGTCTTTACCGCGGCCTTTGCCCCGCTTCTCACAGCTTACGACTACGACCAGATCGACATGATGAACGCGCTCCAGGCACCGAGCTCAACGCACCCCTTCGGCACCGACGAGCTAGGACGGGATATCCTGACCCGTATCCTCTATGGTTCCCGCCCGATGCTGCTTGTAGGCGTGCTGACCGGCCTCGCCGGCCTGTCTATCGGCGTGCCTCTCGGCGTGTTAGCCGGCTACCTGGGCGGCGTTTTCGACTGGATCGTTACGCGCCTGATCGACATGTTCTCGGCCCTGCCCTGGTACCTCATCGTCCTCTATATGGTGATGGTCCTCTCCCCGAGCTTGGAGAACTTGATCCTAGCGATGGTCATCACCGGATGGGTGGGCTCTTGCCGCACGATGCGCGGCCTCACCTTCTCCATACGCGAGCAGGACTATATCGAGGCAGCCCGGGCGCTGGGCATTCCCCGGTGGCGTGTCATCCTCTACCATGTCCTCCCGCAGGCGGCGCCGCTGCTCCTGTGGAGCTTCGCGGCCGGCATCCCCACCGCCGTCTTTGCCGAGGCCGGGCTGAGCTACCTGGGCATGGGCGTACGCCCCCCGCGGCCCAGTTGGGGCCGGATGCTGGCTGACTCCGGCTCGTACTGGCAGATCTGGCCGCATATGTTCATCTTCCCCGCCGCGATGATCACGTTGTCCGTCTTGGCCTTCCAGGGCATCGCGGATGGGCTCCGCAAGGCCCTGGACGTGAGCGAGAACATCTGAGGGAGCGCTAATGGCACCACTACTGGAAGTCAAGGACCTTACCGTACGCTTCTACACGAAGGACGGTGTTGTGCAGGCCGTGAACGGCATCTCCTATGCGATGGAACAAGGGGACATCCTGGGCCTTGTCGGCGAGAGCGGATCCGGCAAGAGCGTCAGCTCGATGTCCATGCTGCGCCTGATCCCCGAGCCCCCGGGCAGGATTGAGAGCGGTGAGGTCCTCTTCGAGGGCCGGGATCTGCTGCAAATCAAGCGCAACCGCATCCATCAGGTGCGCGGTCGGGAGATTGGCGTCATCTTCCAGGACCCGATGACCTCGCTGAATCCCGTGATGCCCATCGGTCGCCAGATTGCCGAGGCGATGCAGGTCAATCTGGGCACAGACCCAGGCGAGGCGGAGAAAGAGGCCGTGCGCCTGCTCGATCGCGTTGGCATCCCGCAGGCCGGGGAGCGTATGGGCGACTATCCACACCAGTTCTCCGGCGGCATGCGCCAGCGCGTGATGATTGCGATGGCCATCTCCTGCAAACCCCAGCTCCTGATCGCCGACGAGCCCACCACCGCGCTGGACGTCACGATCCAGGCGCAGATCGTGGACCTGGTCCGGCAGCTGCAGGAAGAGCTGGGCATGGCCATCATCTGGATCACCCACGATTTGGGCGTCATCGCCCGACTGGCCCACCGGGTTAACGTGATGTACGCCGGCACGATCGTCGAGACGGCGCCTATCAAACCCTTGTTCAAGGATCCGGCGCACCCTTACACCTTTGGCCTGCTCCGGTCGCTTCCCAGCCTGAAGACCACCGGCAACCAGGATCTCGACTACATCGCGGGAAGCCCGCCGGATATGATCAACCTCCCGCCCGGCTGCCCGTTCTGGCCGCGCTGTAGCTTCCGAACGCAGGTATGCACAGAAGAGCGTCCGGAGTTGCTGAACGTCACCGACGGACATCGCTCGGCCTGCTGGCACATCGAGGAGGTACTGGCGACACGCTCCCCACAGGCCCGCGAGGAGGTGACTTCATGACCCACGACAACGGCGCCATCCTGACGGTTAAGAACCTCAAGAAGCACTTCCCGGTCAAGCGGGGGCTCCTACAACGCGTCACAGGACACGTCAAGGCCGTCGACGGGGTCTCCTTTGAGATCTACGAGGGCGAGACCCTCGGCCTCGTCGGCGAAAGCGGCTGTGGCAAGACAACAGCCGCCCGCGCCATCCTGCAGCTCGACCCGCCGACAGAGGGCTCGGTCAAGCTCGGCGACAAGGAACTGGTGGATATGGACCCTCGCACGCTCCGCGAACTGCGCACGGAGATGCAGATCATCTTTCAGAACCCCTACTCCTCTTTGAATCCGCGGATGACGATCGGCCGCATCCTGACCGAGCCGATGCTGGTGCATGGCATCGCATCCAGCCGGAAGGAGGCCGAAGAGCGCGCCGTCGCCTTGCTGAGGCGCGTCGGCCTCAGCCCTTACTTCGTGAACCGCTTCCCCGCCGAGTTCTCAGGCGGTCAGCGACAGCGCGTAGGTATCGCCAGGGCGCTGACCGTGAATCCCTACTTCATCATCTGCGACGAGCCGATCTCGTCGCTCGACGTCTCCATCCAGGCACAGATTGTGAATCTCCTGCGGCAGCTCCAGCGAGAGCTCCACTTGACCTACCTCTTCATCTCGCACGATCTCTCGATGGTGCGTTACATCAGCGATCGCACCGCCGTGATGTACCTGGGGAAGATCGTGGAGCTGGGGGAAAGCGCCACCGTTCTGAAGACACCCCTGCATCCCTACACGCAAGCACTCTGGTCCGCTGCCCCGATTGCCGATCCTGAGATCGAGGAGACGCGAGAGCGCATCATCCTCACCGGTGACGTGCCAAGCCCGATCAACCCACCGGAAGGCTGCAACTTCAACACCCGTTGCCCCAAGGTGATGAAGGTCTGCTATGACGTGGAGCCCGAGCTCCGAGAGATAGAGCCCGGTCACTACGCCGCCTGCCATCTGTACTAAGGGTGTGACCTAGAGAGCCGAAGGCAACCTTGGCCGTGTGAAACGTGAAGACGTGAAACGTGGAGGCTAGGACGCGCCTGATCGGCTTGTGGGATGTTGAAGACTAGCCATCACGGTCGAAACACCGTAAGCTCTATTCAAAGTGCATAGCTTGTGGTTGCGTTGGCACACGCTCACCACACCAATGCTCGGGCTTCTGGCCCATGGGCCCTGAGCGCACCCCGACCGCGAGCCTGTGCCACTGGACCCGCGCCCGACGAACCCAGATCTTTGACGGCTTCCACAATCAACCGATCATAGACTCCAAGCATCCAGTATCAAGCATCCAGTATCAAGTATCAAGCATCAAGCATCCAACAGCCAGAAAGGCGCGCAATGGACCAACTAAGGGCGTGGTACACATCCTACGAGCTGGACCTCGCGCGGGTCGATCGCTTTTGGCGGGGAGAGGGACGGGTCATCGTCTCGCTTTATCCAACGAACGCGGCCTACCGGCAGAGCTTTGATGACGCGAGAGTCCTGTCCCAAGCTCCACGCTTCCTCAAATCCCAGGCAGCCTTACCGGGCGTCAACCTCCCCTCCTTCTATCCCGACTGGGGCACGATCAGCACCGCCAAGTACTGGGGCGGCAAGCCGCGGTTCGACTCGACGGGCGGCAACATATTCGTCGATCCGGTCGCGCGGACCGTGGACGAGGCGCTGGCCCTGGATCCGCTGCCCCTGGACGATCCCACGATGGACGCCCGCCACGCGCTAGAGCTCTGGCGCGCGCGCTCCGACCGTCTAGCGACCGACGCGCTCTGGCTGCGCTCGCCCGACATGCAGGGACCGCTCAACACCGCAGGGCTGGTGATGAACCAGGAAGAGATGTGGATGGCCATGTACACCGAACCGCAGAAGGTCCACGCCTACCTGGACAGGGTCACCGACTTCCTCATCGCCTACGCTCAGCACCTGCGCCAGGAGACGAGCCACCGGATCTGCGGCAACATCTGGCCCTATACCTTTTTCCCCGACGAGCTCGGTATATCGCTGACCGAGGACATGATGCCACTGATGTCGGCCGATCTCTACAAGACCTTCGGGATTCCGACCTTGAGGAAGCTGCAGGCAGCACTGGGCGCGCTGCACATCCACTGCTGCGGGGCCTGGGGGCACCATGCCGAGAACCTGGCACGCGCCGACCTGGACATCAAAGCGGTCGAGTTCCACTATCCCTTTACCAAGATCGAGGAGCTGCTCTGCCTGGCGCCCGACACCGTATTTATCCCGTACATTATGCTCGAGCAACAGGAGACCTTCAAGAGCGTGTTCGAATACTATCACCATCTGCTGGCGACGACCGACCCCAGCGTCCGTTTCTGGTTCGCGTGCACTGACGACTCGGCGGAGGCGCGAGCGTTCGTCGCCTCAGTGGCTGCGATGGAAAATGATGAAAACGAGTAACCGGTAACGAGTAAACGGCACGGCATAGAGCAAAGCCTCTTACTCGTTAATCGTTCCTCGTTACTTGTTGTTGCTAAAGGAGCGAAACCATGACCAACGTAAAGGTGCACCACGAACCGCGGCCCGTCGAGGCCGAACAAGGCGTTGTCTACAGCCTGCCCGGGGACTTCTTTGGTTACTTCGGGTGGCCTACCGTCGCGCGGCTCCACAACGGCGACCTCGTCGTCGTCGCCTCGGGATTCCGCAACGCCCACGTCGATCCGTTCGGACGGACGGTGCTATTGCGCAGCTACGATGAGGGGCGAACTTGGACCACGCCCCAGGTCATCAACGACCTGCCCATCGACGACCGTGACGCCGGCATCGTCGACCTCGGTGGCGGTCGCCTGCTGGTAAGCTGGTTCACGTCCGATACCTGTCGCTATCCTATCGCCGATGATTACCAGGAGATGGACGATCCGGAGGCCGTCCGCCACTATGCCAGCGGCTTCCGGCGCCTCACGCCGGGTATGCGACAGCGCTGGTTAGGCTCGTGGACCCGGCTCAGTGAAGACGACGGCGCTACCTGGTCCGAACCCCTGCCCGCGCCGGTGACCGCGCCTCACGGCCCGATCTACCTCGCGGAGGAAGACACCTTGCTCTACTTGGGGAAACTCTTCACGCATGGACGTCAGAAGGATATCCAGGCATTCCGCAGCGAGGATCGAGGCCACACCTGGCACTGTCTCGGCACGGTGCCACTCCATCCTGAGACAGTTCCCGAGCACTACCACGAACCCCACGTTGTCGCGCTCTCCGGCGACCGCATCCTCGGGCTCATCCGCATTCAGGAGCACGGCGAGGCCCCCTCTCTCCCCGACACGGTCATACCGCACTTCTCGATGGGGCAGACCACCTCGGACGACGGCGGGCGAACCTGGACCACCGTGGAGCCGCTGGGCTTCCACGGCTCGCCACCCCACGTCATCCGCCACTCAAGCGGCGCCCTCGTCACCGTCTACGGCTACCGGCTGGAGCCCTTCGGCGAGCGCGCGATGATGAGCCACGATGACGGCGTGAGCTGGGAGGCGGGCTACATCCTGCGAGAGGACGGCGTCGACGGCGACTTGGGATATCCGTCGAGCGTGGAGCTTTCGGACGGCAGCCTACTGACGGTCTACTATCAAAAGCGCAATGCCGGCGAACCCTGTAGCCTGTGCCAGACTCGCTGGACACTGCCCTAGAGGTTCGTGAATCCGGAACGTTCCGACCGCGTCAGCCTCGAAGTAGCGCCCCCGGACGTCCGCGCGTTGATCGTGTCAGGGCGGTGACGGCAGGTTCGAGGGATGGGACGACGGGAAGTTGAGACCAGTGCTAAGAGTTACATTGCAGACAGACGATGATCGTGCACCGAGGTTTTCAGGTCGCTTGACATCTCACAGCACCATCCTATAATGGGTCCACGTGGAGATGCGTCGATACAAACGGCGCTCTCCTTGATGGAAGGCGCGTGGCGGTGGGCTCCCAACATCATTGGCATACCGTTGCATCCAACGCGCCCCACATTCAGGTAGCATCATCCACAAGGGAACGCACGCTAAGGGAGCGCTGATGTCAGAACAAGAGATCAACCGGATGGTCATCGTCATCCTTCACCGATGGCAGTTGAAAAACTTGATGACCGCATTCAAGGAGCACGACTTCTCCGCGACGATTGTCGACGCACAGGGGGGATTCCTGCGAGAGGGGATGGTCACGCTGATCGCCGGGACCAGCCAGCGACGTCTTCCTTACTTCTTCTGCCTCTTGCGCGACTGTTGTCCCAGTACCATCCGGTATCTGCCCTTCGAAGTGGATATGGACCTTCCCTGGTACCCAGAATCGGAGATGGTTGAGGTTCGCGTAGGCGGCGCCGTCGCCTTCGTCGTGCCCGTCGAGAACTTCCTCCAGCTCTGAGCACACAACCCAACGATGGAGGACTCCCCCCCCGGCGTATCGTCATCCCTATGAGCCGTTGTCCTACGTGCGGATCGAAGATCGGTTACTGTCCCAGGTGTGGGGAGCGGCTGCCTCACGCCTGCACCACCGATCCGCTTTCCACCCAAGTGGTCAACGTACACAGGTGCCCGGCATCCGCTGAGTCAAGGGAGGGCGCTTCTGCAGCCGCCTTCTGTGAGAACTGCGGACGCCCTATCCTCAAGTGCGTGAGCTGTGGCAGGGCTTTGACGTGTGTATGTCAGTCTCCAGGGGAGACGACAACGCCTCTGGTCTGTCCCCAGTGCAGTGAGACCTGACCCGACGCGACCAACCCGTGTCACCGGCCTACCAAATCGTCGTTCAGCGGTCTACGCCTTCCCATTGACATCGCGGTTGCCATGGAGCAAGAGCCCGGCAAAGACAACGATGGAAACCAAAGAGCCAATGATCTCATAGAGGGGATCAAACCGCGTCGACACAATTAGCGAAGGTGTCTGTAGCGCCGAGCCCTCGAAGTTGATCAACAAGGCGACAAAGAGATTGTTGGATGCGTGGGCTCCCAACGCCAGCTCCGCCGTGCCATCGCGCAGGGTCACCCAGGAGAAGAAGGCGCCCATCAGAAAGTAATAGAGCATTAAGAGTACGGGACCGCGGCTTAACTCCGGGTTGAAGATATGGGGCAAGGCGAAAAGCGCGCCGTTGACCAGTGTCGGCACGACCCGCGTGGGCAGAACGCGCCCGCTCGCCTGGAGCAAGTAGCCGCGAAAGAAGAGCTCCTCCGTCGTAGTCTGGATCGGCGTGAAGATCAAGGCCAGGCCGACGAAAAGCGCGTAGCGTCCGATCCCGACCTTGTTCCACGCGAACCCCGAGGGATAGAGCAGGATCTCCAGCCCGGTGCTGACCGCCACCAGGAGAAGCCAAAGCCCAAAGCCCTGCGCCACGCGCCGCCACCGAATCGACGGCGCCGGCGTGACCAGCGTCCGCAGTCCACGACCGTGCAGGACACGCACGGCGAGGAAAACGCCCAAGAAGAAGACAGGGAAGCTCAGGTTGGTCACCAGGTAACCGCCCCAAAGCGGGTCCACGCCCCGGATCATGCCCGTAGCGGGATCAATCGTGGTGGCAGGATCGCCATCGAACTGAGCCCACGCAAAGGCGGCAATCAGGGGAAAAGATCCCAACACCAGCCAGAAAAACAGCACGACCATCGTACCCACGATATAGCGCCAGGCGTCGTTCTTGCCCTGTTCCGTCGCCGAGATGAAATCCCGTTCCACGCCACGATACTCCCCCGGGCTGCGCATCACCCTTCGGCCTCCTCGGATGGCTCGATCAGCACGCCGCCCGACGGCGTGAACCGCTCACGCGAGAGATGCACGCTGCTCTCTCCGGCGCCGCCGCGAGTCTCCTCATCCACCGACGCCGTCGACCCCGTTAACCGTTCGTGCCAGCGCTGCAGACGACTCAACTCCTCGGGCGAGAGGACATATCGGACCGCGTTGGCGAGGATATGATCGGCAAGCACCATCAGCACCTTCTGCCGCAGTTCGGCGGCGTCGTGAAATGGGGCCCATCCCGCATCCGCCCGGACCATTCGGACGAAGCGCTGTCCAGCCGGTGTCCGCAAGATCCCGTCTTTCAGCAGCGTCACCGGCTGCCGTCCTGCCTCGCGCGCCACTTGCCATTCCAGTCCGATCGGCGCGCGGATGTCGCCGCCCATGACGAGAACGTGGACGTCAGCCGAGCGCAGGGCTTCGCGTTCCACCTGCCCGTTGCCGGGAGGCGAGAGCACGACCCGCCAACTGATATCCACCGGCACCTCGGTGACAGCCCGGCCCAAAACCTCTCGTTCCAGGTCCAGATCAGCCGCAGCAGAGATATAGAGCAGAATTTGATCCGCCATAGTTACCTCCAACAGAGACTACTTCAGCGAGTTGCTGTAGCTAACTGTCGTTGTCCACCTTACGTGCAGAGTAGTTTACGTTGATCGCAGCAACACGCTACCCCGACGTCTTGGGCACCGTGCTGCCAGAGCTGAAGTGACGCCCGCCGTGAATTGCTCTCTCCCGTGGGTCCAAGCCTGGCTGCTTATCGGAGACCAGAAGACGACTACTGCTGGCAGAGCGCCTCGAACTGATAACCCCGCGCGCGGAGCGCCGGGAGGACGACCTCCAATGCGATAAGCGTCTGCTCACGGTCGCCGCCGCCATCGTGAAACAGCAAAACAGCCCCGGGGCGAACCGTTGCCAACACCCGTCTTGCGATCACGTCCGCGCCGGGACGCCGCCAGTCCTCGCTGTCGACGTCCCATAGCACCACCCGATACCCCAATTCCTCAGCACGGACCCGGGTGTAGGCGTCCAATGCCCCATAGGGGGGTCGCATGCACGTTCCCTGACCACCCGGCAACGACTGAACTGTCGACGCCAGCGCAGTAAAGAACGCCGATCGACCGATAATGTCCAGGGTCTGATGAGCATCCGTATGACCACCCACCGCGTGGCCTGCGTTCAGCTCCGTCTGAACAAGGGCTGGGTATTGGGCCGCAAGGCGTCCGATCACAAAGAAAGTGGCTTGCGCCTCGTGTTCGGCAAGAATGTCGAGCACCTTGGACGTCCAATCCCCGTCTCCGGGCCCATCATCAAACGTGAGGTAGAGGGTACTTCCCGGTGGCACACGCCGGAAGTCGGTCGCAGTCGGGGTGACCGTAACAGAAACGGTCGTCGTAGGCGTCAGGATGGCGGTCGCGGACGGGATCGGTGACACGCGGGGCGTCGCCGTCGGCTGCAGCGTGGGCGTCACCGGCGCCGCACTCATGGGCGCGTTCGAGAGCGCCACCTCCAGCGTGAAGGGTGTGACGCTGCCCGACACAGAGACCAGCGTTACGAGATAGTCCTGAGTTGATGGGAACGGGCCCGACCAGGTCGTCGTCTCTGAGATCACGCTGTTGAGCAAGACACCATCGTCCAACCCGGAGATGGATAGGAAAACGTGATCGTAAGGCGATGTCACGGTTAACGTCGCGGTCTCACCGGTCACCCCGGGCATCAGGAACCGGCGGTCGCCAACCGGGTCCATTGCTCCACGCGCCTTCGTGCTTCGAGCTCCGGGTAAGAAACTCAAAGGCGCTGGCACCGCTTCCTTCGGCGCAGGCAAGGACTTGGCTGGCGCGTCCCATCGCGAGGTCAGCTCAAGACCATCACCGCCAAGCTCGTAAGCCCGCCGAGAATCCTGCACAGGATAGCCCAGCGGGTCATCAGCGTCTTGAACGATCATCTCGACAGCGACGCGCCCGGCCTGGACACTGATCGATCGGAATATGACCCGCTCAGCAATCGGGACCGCCGCCGTGGGTTCCGGCTCGCCATCGCGGTTGAGCACCGCACTCAGGTAGAAGTAAGGGCCGTCGTCTTGGCGATAAGCGGTAAGCACAACGACAACATCGTCCACAAGGTCGCCGTCTAGGTCACCGAAGGCGTGGATATCGGCCAGCGCCACCCTGAGCGCAACGCTGCTATCTGCAGAGGGTTCGTCGACCAGCGTCACCGTGTCGCCCTGGATACCGTCAACGGGATAAGCCAGGTCGCGCAACGATGGCCAAGTCAGCCCCGGCACGGGCGTCGGCGACGCGGTAGGCGTCACCGAGGGTGTGAGCGTCGGAAGCGGCGTGCCGGTAGGCGTGGGCTCGGCGGTCGGCCACGGTGTGGGCACGAGCCGCGTGGGCTCAGTCGTGGGTGAAGGCGCAACGGCGCAGCCCACGAGGGTGCCCGCGACAGCGATGACCATCGTCACGCACAGCCGCGCGCACCAGCGCTTGCCTACCCCTCGAAGTCTCCTATGACGTTTTGATCTGTTCAATGTCCGGGCCCCTCGAGCAGATCGAGTGGAATGAATCTGGTGAGCAACCTGAGCGAGACTATACTCGAACCTCCGGTTTGAGCAACATAAACCAAAGGATACCGCCCCCCAAACTATTGAACAGTAGCTTGCCGAAATCCGGTCACCGGTGTATCCTACGCCAGACGGCCTGAGAGGATCGGAGGCTAATCGCTCATATCATGAAAACCCGGGATTTCTGGCAGTGGTTTGAGGAGGAAATGGCGCGACAGGGTTTCCGCTCGGTGCGCCAGGTGGAACGTGCCGGGGACGTGGGCAATGACACCATCAGCAGCCGCTACCGGCGCGAGGCGGAGCCCACCGACACGGTCATCCGCGCCATCGCCCGGGCCTTCGATATGTCCTTCGAGGACGTTCAGAACGCGGCATCGGGTGAGCCGCCCGAGTCCTCCGAGCTGCCACCGGTTATCGAGAGCGCGAACCTCACCCTCCGAGAACTATGGGGCATCGTGAGTGAGCTGCCCGTTGCAGATCAACGGGCAGTGCTGGACTATGCGCTGTATCGAAGATC
This sequence comes from Anaerolineae bacterium, assembly GCA_049975025.1. GTDB lineage: Bacteria > Chloroflexota > Anaerolineae > B4-G1 > SLSP01 > PWVB01. The sequence goes on along the minus strand of JBNGDU010000122.1, from coordinate 8,592 downwards.
CAAGTCCGAGCAACCCGGCGACGACAGATCATCGCCCGCGACCGCAGCCAATGAGCGAAGCCCGGCGGCCAGCGACGGCGGTGCATGAGGAGCGCCACCACGACATACGCCGCGTGGATTCGCTCCCAACCCCGACGCACCCGTCGTTTCACCATCTTTAGCGGATCAGAACCTGCCTGCTCTTCGATTCTATGCAATGGCGTCACAAGTACTCACCTCCCCTCTCCTATGAGTATAATGGAGGTCTGCCCTTCAGCGCAATGAAAAAG
>JBNGDU010000122.1:4693-8223 GCA_049975025.1 Anaerolineae bacterium | reverse complement strand
ATGGAGCAACTGCCTGACGTAGCGCCGCGGCCCTACCGAATGCACAACCAGATCCAACACTACGCCTGGGGCACGACCGATGAGGACGCTTTTATCAGCGACCTATTGGGCATGGAGCCGGAGCCCGGGGTGCCCTACGCCGAGCTATGGATGGGTGCTCACCCCAAAGCTCCCTCCGCCATTGAAGCGGACGGAGGAGAGACGGTGCCGTTGGACGCGTGGATCGCCGCCCATCCACATGAGCTTCTCGGTCAAGAGGTCGCCGAGCGGTTCGGTCAACTCCCCTTCCTCTTCAAGGTACTGTCGGCAGGTCAATCTCTCTCGATCCAGGCGCATCCGACCAAGGCGCAGGCCGAGGCTCTTCACGAGAAGGACCTGGAGCACTACCCCGACGACAATCACAAGCCTGAGATCGCGGTGACGCTGGACCATTTGACCGCGCTGATGGGCTTCAAGCCTCTTGAAGAGCTGGCTGCTGTCCTGGAGGACTATCCTGAGATGGCGACATTCGTGGGGACCGCGGTCGCGGACCGGGTCAGAGACGGGGTCAGTGCCAACGGTGAGGCCCTCGCGGACGAAGCGGCCCGACGGTTGACGCGGGAGCTCTTCACGACCCTGATCGAGCGCGCGACAGATGACCCGGGCGCACTGGCAGAGGCTGTAGATGCCCTTGCGCGGCGGCTGGCTGCCTCCCTTGACGCCCTTGGTGAGGTCGAGGCCCGCTTCCTGGAGCTGCGTCAGCGCTACGGGAGCCGCGACGTGGGCCTCTTCGCCATGCTTCTCTTCAACCTGGTGCATCTGGAGGCCGGGGAAGCGATCTACACGAAAGCCGGTGTGCCGCATGCCTACTTGGGCGGCAACATCGTCGAGTGTATGGCGAACTCCGACAACGTCGTCCGCGTGGGGCTCACGCCCAAGTACAAGGATGCGGAGACCCTCCTGAAGATTGTGGATACGACGCCTCAAGAACCCGAGGTTCTCGAAGGCGCTTGGGATGTCAAGGCTAGAGGAATTACCGCCGTCGTCTACAAAACACCGGCGGATGAGTTTGAGATCCGGCGCTGGGAACTGGCGCCGGGCGCGGAGCACACCGTGAATACGTCGAGCCGACCTGCCGTCCTGCTGCTAACCGAGGGTGAGGTGGAGATCGTCTGGGAGACGGGAAGGATGAGGCTGTCCAGAGGTGAGACAGCATTTATCCCTGCTTGCCTACCGATGTACACAGTTCGTACCATCGACGGCGCCCGCATTGTGTGGTCAGGCGTGCCGGATCCCGAGGGTCTGTAGGAGAACAACGTGCCGCACCGATGCCCTATGGCGACAATCGCTGACTCGCTTACGGCGGCACGTACTGTCGCATCACGTCTTGCGTGTATGGGCATAGCTCTAGCTTAGAGACGGAGGATTGGGGCGAAAAGCGCAGGAACTTATCTCATTGCAGGCCCGCGTGGACCGGGACTGAGGTAGGCTCGGGCTAGGTTTGCACGCCGCTCGGGGTCGCCTCGGCGGCCTCTTGCCCGGGCTCCTCAGCGACTGCCTTGAGCTGGACGCCGGCCTCCGCCAGTGTATTGAGGAGCACCATCACTGTACGTTGAACCAAGACAGCGCAGGAACCCAGTCCGCCCTCGGGCTCGACGACCTCCTCACGCAACCGTTCGCACTGGGTCATGTCGAAGGTCTCGAGGAAACGCTCGCGAAATCGCTTGGTCATGCGTTGCGCCAGCTCATCGTTTTCCAGGGTGTTGCGTCCGAACAGCGCGCCGATAATCATCACGCCGCCGGCCAGTGCCCCGCAGAGCTCCTGGTGCGTGCCGCCAACGCCACCGGCGAAGCCCGTCGCCATCCGCGCACATGCGGGGTGCCATTCGCGCACGACGTGAGGCCCAACGGCCAGGACAACCGCTTCGGAGCAATGATAACCGACATGGAGCAGCTTGGCCGCTCTTTCGGCAAGCGCTCTGCGCGTGGCAAGTTGCTCGGGTGTCGTCGTCATCGTTTCCTCCTAGGTGGGCGTAGAGTTCACAGGGGTAGACGATACACACTTTTGCAGAGACGTCAAGTCAGGACATAGAGGATTGGATTTATCGGTAACTGGCAAACTGATCAACTCAACTGCTTCTAGGAGCATGCTATGAACTATCGAACACACGGTGGTCTGACCGTCTCCGCGGTCGGTGTCGGCTGTTACGGCCTCGGGGGTGCATACGGTCCTCCCGATGTAGCGCGCTATGCAAAAACGCTCCGGCGAGCCTACGAACTGGGCGTCACCTTCTTCGACACAGCCCACACCTACGGCGACGCCGAGCGCATTCTGGGCGAGGTCATCGGCCCATTTCGTGACGAGGTCGTGATCTCCACGAAAATCGCGGTACGGGAGGGCGCTCGCCCGAGTCTAGCCCGGGCCGACATCGTCACGTCGTGCGAGGAGAGCCTCCGTCGCCTCGGCATTGACCGCATCGATCTCTATCAGGTCCATTTCGACGATCCGCAGACGCCCGTGGCCGATGTCGTCGAGACTTTGGAGGCGCTCAGGGACGAAGGCAAGATCCGGCGTTACGGCATCGGGCACCTGTCGCCGGGGCGTGCGGAGAAGTTCCTGGCCCAGGGCGACGTCTTCTCGGTGATGATGGAGCTCAGTCCGGTGGCGCGCATCTCCCAACAGACGCTCCTTCCGGTCTGCCAGAGGTACGACGCCGCGGCCATCGCCTTCAGCGTGACCGGACGCGGGTTGCTCACCGGACGTTACTCTCCGGGTGAGAGGCCCACATTCGCGCCGGGCGACATCCGCAACCTCGATCCCCTCTTCCAACGGGAGCGCTTCGCGTCGGGCCTCCGCGTCGCTGGCGAGCTCCGCGAGATCGGTGAGCGCCACGGCAAGACCCCAGTACAGGTCGCCATCGCTTGGGTGTTGGCGCAGCCCCAGGTTCTCGTAGCCCTCACGGGGCCTTCTAGCGTCGCGCATCTGGAGGAAAACCTCGCTGCCGGCGATTGGCCGCTGCCTGAAGCGGCCCGCGTGGAACTCGATGACTTTCTGGCACAAGAGGAGGACCGACTGGCAGAGGCACAGGCTGCCTCTGTCCGTGAGATACTGACCCAGCCTCTTCCCAAAGAGCCGGCGAAAGCCTTCACCGACCTGGTCTACGCCATCGAGACCTCCATCTTGCTCGGGTGGGTCGAGGAGCGAACCGTTCTGCCCGTCTTCCAACACCTCTTTGGCCTGCGCGATACACTCGACGAGGGCGGGAAAGCAGCGCTGGATCAGGTGCAGCACCGGCTGAGGGACTTGACGCCCGATGTTCTCAAGCAGTCCTAGACATCCCTAGCGACCGCGCAAAAAGTTACCTCCCTGCCAGCGGCTTCTTCGATTACGACCTTCAGCCCGTCATCGACGCGCTCAAGGACTCGATTCAGGGCGAGTTAACACACCTCGCCTTCAAGATCGGCGCCCTCGACCAGCGGGTTAGCGACCAAGATCTGCTGATGGCGCCCGCTCACCTCAGGAGACTGGCGACCATCTACGATGCCGAGGA
>JBNGDU010000122.1:0-4593 GCA_049975025.1 Anaerolineae bacterium | reverse complement strand
CCGCTGGGCGTTGAGGTCATCGCGGTGTCGCTTTGCCACAGTTGGGAGAGCAAAGGCTGGGTGATGACGCCGGAAGAGAAAGCGGAACTCCAGGCGCTGGGCGTCACCGTCCACACGGGCATCCACGCGCTGGGTGACGACGTCAGCTCGGCCTTCACTGAGAAGTTCGGCGGGCGATCCACGCCCGAGATCATTCGCGACACCCTCTATCGCTTCTCGCAAGGGATGAAGGTCGCCGTAGAGTGCCTGCTTATGGCTGCCGACGCCGGCCTGCTCGATATGGACCGCGAGGTCATCTCGATCGCCGGCACGGACAGCGGCGCGGACACCGCCATCGTGTGCAAGCCTGCCTATCCCAGGACCTTCCACGATTTAGAGATCCGCGAGGTGCTCGCGAAGCCCCGCGTTCCCTAAGCAGGCGGTCTTTCGGTTATCGGTTTCCAGTTACCCGTTGTCAGTTAAGCAATAGCCGGTTCGTAGTTGGCACTTCAGTGCCGCCGTTTTTCGCCATCTACTGCGACCTCGGCGCCAGCGTCGGGCACCTGCAGGGCGATTACTGCCCGGTTCGTAGTTGGCACTTCAGTGCCGCCGTTTTTCTGCTCCGACCGAGCACGGCCCGGACTCTGTACCCTGACGTCGAGCGCCAGCGCTGCTCGGTGGTCAACCGCCGTGCGACCATTGTGGCGCATCCTCAAACAAATCTCAACTCGACCGAATAAACGCCCTTTGATCCGCGTTGAATGAGTAGAAGAGACCCAAGGCCTTACGAGAAGGCATGAACTCAGCGGCTACGATCCTGTCACCAACCGAGCAGGAGCTGATCGCCCAGGCGCAAGGAGGCGACCGAGCGGCCTACGGAGAGCTCATACGGCGACACCGGAAAGGCGTCGTCAACGTCGTCTACCGGATGTGCGGGGACCCAGCCCTGGCTGAGGACGCGGCTCAGGAGACCTTCATCCGAGCCTGGGAGCACCTGGACAGCTACGAGCCACGCTCGGCCTTTCGTAACTGGCTCTATCGCATCGCGACGAACCAGGCTCTTGACCAACTGCGACGTGATAAGCCCTCGGTGGACATTGAGAAGGTGCCCTTGCGCGATCCGGCTCGCGGCCCGGAGGGACGCCTGGAGCGCAGCGAGCGCGCCGAAACCGTGCGGCAGGCGGTGTTGGCGCTGCCCGCGGCGAGCCGCACTACGTTGATCCTGCGGGAGTACGAGGGACTCTCCTATAAGGAGATCGCGGAGACGCTGGACATCCCGATTGGGACCGTGATGTCGCGTTTGAACTACGCACGGCAGCGGCTTCGGGAATCTCTGGCAAGTTATATGGAGGTTGGATGATGGAACACACACACCGTTGGGCGAAGTTGCGGCTGCAGGCCTATTACGATGGAGAGCTCGATCGACGGACAGCCGATCGCGTGGCTGTCCACGTGGCCGACTGCGCCGCGTGCCGGGAGGAGCTGGCGGCCCTTGCATCGCTCTCATCTCTGCTGCAAGAGGCGCCACCGGCTCCGGCTCTCGTGCCCGAGAATCAATTTGTGGCGAACGTGGGACTACGGTTAGCCCACCGACCGGTCCCCACCCTTCCCGAGCGCGTCTTGCACGCCGGCTGGCGGTGGACACCTGCTTTGCTGGTCGGTCTATGGGCCTTGTTCCAGGCCGTCTCCTGGATGACCACCGGGATTCTAACCCTGTCGGCATTGGGCGTCGGAGCGCCTCTGCTCGAGGCGCTGTCGGAGATAGCAACTGGCGCCCTGCAGACTGCCGAACCCCGCTGGAGTGACACACTGTTGGCGGTATTTAGGTTCAACGTCCTCTGGAGCGCGGTGGAAACGCTGGGGCTAGGCTCTATCAGCCTCTGGCTGATGCAGCTCGCTTTCTATCTTTTCCTGGGCCTGGCCATCTGGAGCTGGTTGGCGTCCTGGTGGGCACGCGAACGCCACCGACAGGTCGAGGGAATGGCGTAGGAAGGATGAGCTCTTCACTAATGAGCAACACAAGAAATGCAGTGTAAGGAGATTGAACAATGGACCATATGAAAATCCTCAAACGCGCTTGGCGCATCCTATGGAGCTACCGCGCTCTGTGGGTCTTCGGCATCATCGTGGCGCTGACCACGACATCCGGCAATGCCCCGGGCTCACGCGGTTATCAGTTCGACAGTGGCGATAACAACATGCGTATCACACCCCCTGCCGAGATCGAGCGGGAACTAGAGCAGTTGGGCGAAGGCCTCGGCGCCCTGTTCGAAAGGCTCTTCGACGAGGGCGTCATCGGACCCATAGCCGGAGGCGTCATCGCATTACTGGTCGGCCTGTGCGGTCTCATGCTCCTCCTGGGCATTATCTTCACCATCGCCCGCTACGTGTCGGAGAACGCGTTGATCCGCATGGTCGACGATCACGAAGCGACCGGGGAGCGAAGAACGGTGCGGCAGGGGTTCGGGCTGGGTTGGTCTCGGCCCGCGTGGCGCTTCTTCCTGATCGACCTCGTGGTTACGATACCGGTCATCGTCGTGATCATCCTGTTGTTCGCCATCGCCGCGGCGCCACTGCTACTCTGGATTACCGAGGTAACTGCCTTGGGGATCTTCGGCACTGTGGCCACCGTCGGGCTCGGACTTCTCGCCATCCTCATAACCATCCTTGTCGCCATCCTCGTCGGACTGCTCTTGAAGTTCGCACGACGGTCGGCGTCCCTGGAGGATCTGGGAGTCTTCGAGGCCATAGCGCGGGGCTTCGACGTGCTGAAGTCGAATCTCGGCACCGTGGGGATGATGTGGCTCATCATGGTGGGCGTGGGCATCGTTCAGGCGATCGTGACGATACCGCTGGTGCTGATCAGCATCGCGGCAGGCGCCCTTTTCGGTGGTCTCTTCCTGCTGCTCGGTCGGGGCATCGCGGGTATCTTCACGACCGGCACCGTCTCCTGGATTATCGGCGCCGTCTTGGCCGTGCCGGTGTTCTTCCTCACCATTGTCGCGCCGCTGGGTTTCCTGGGTGGGCTCTTCCAGACCTTCCAGTCCACCGTCTGGACGCTCAGCTACCGCGAGCTGACCATCGCCGATGCGGCAGCGGGAGAGACACCGACCGTTGAGCCGCCAACATCGAGCGCGGCGCTGAAAGACGCTCCCACAGCGTAGCTAAGTCGAATAAGGCGCCCCGTTCAACTACGGGGCGCCTACCAACATCCAACGACCGTCAGCCAACGCCGACCAGCGCCGCACCACAGACACAGCTGTTGGCACCGAGCCTGCGTAGGGCGCGCAGAACTACCCCGTTGTCGGCCTGAAGACCGTCTCCTGCGATCTGGACGCGACATCCTTATGTATCGATCCCCGTAGGCCAACCCCCTTAACCACAAAGCTAAGTTCATCTCAAATCTGTACCGCCTTCCAAGACAGCGGCGAATCGATTCCCCTCACGTTTCACGCCCTCACGCTTTTACCCGTCACACCGCTGTACATCTCAAAGCAATATGCTAGACTGAGCATAGAGGGTGACATAGGCCCAGCCTGGGGCCGGTTCGGCGGACGGCAGCATGTCAAGGCTACCATCTTGACACGCTTTCACCACGACCCTCGAGCGAGATCTGTTCATCTACCCAACACGGGTTTGAAAGGAGTGACGACGATGGCAAAGACAACAGAGAGACTTGACGCGATCCTCGGACAATCCGTCATCGCGGCGATGATCACGGGCATCGCGGCTGTGGTGGCAGCGATCTTCGCATTCATCCAAGGCGACTGGGTGGGCACCGGCGTGTGTCTTGGCGCTGCGGGCCTGGCCTTCGGACTGCTCGCCAACGCGATGATGCGTGACTGAACACACCCCAGCTGGCGAGGAATACTGGTGCGTAGAGAGGTCGGTCGGTTGGTGCTCGTCCTAACGAGCATAGGGCTCGCGGCGTGCTCAAGCATGGTAGTGACGACCACACCGACGCCGGATGAGCTGCCATTCGCGCCTATCTCCACCGTGGCAGTCCGACCTAGGCCGACGCTTATGCCGAACCCAGCGCCGACGCCCCTCCCCACATCGGCGTCGCCATCCGAGGTGCTCGCAGAGGGCGGGAGCACCGAGCCGTACATCAACAGGATCCCGGATATCTCCCCAACGGAGGTCCCGCTGCCAAAGACCTGTCTGCGAGCCCCCTTTGCGTCCGACGTCAGCCTGATCCCGGGCTGCACACACTATGATATCGAGCTCAGCCTCGATGTGGTGGTATGGCATGGTGGGCAGCGATCAGATCGAGAATCCCTGGCTCGATGAGTCCCTTACCTCCTACAGCGTTATGCTCTACTACGAGGAAGTCTATGGTGAGCAGCGGGCCCAGGGGATCCTCAACGGCGAGTTCAGGGCCACTCACAACCAACTGATCGCCCGCGGAGAGGATTTGCCTATCGGTCTGCCGGCCGACGAGTACGGGCCCAACCCTTATTGGGACGTGATCTACCGCAAGGGCCCGCTCTACTTCCAAGCCCTTCGAGAGCGTCTGGGCGACGAGCTGTTCTTCGAGTTCCTCCAGACCTACTATGAGGATCACCGCTACGGCATCGCGACGCCCGAGAGCTTCCTTGCCACATTGGAACGCGT
>JBNGDU010000121.1:17736-29330 GCA_049975025.1 Anaerolineae bacterium | reverse complement strand
AAACGCCCCCGAGACGGGGGCTACGAGCATCTATATCCAAATGCGATCGCCCTAAACCAGCTAACCAGCGGCTACGATAGCTTCACCACCGTCCACCGGGATGACGGCGCCCGAGATCCACGTGACACGCGGATCGGCGAGGGCCACCAGGACGCGGGCCACGTCCTCCGGCTGCGTCATACGCCCTGCCGGATGGTAAGCCTTCACCCGCTCGACGATCTCCTTGTGACCGGGAATCGCCCGCAGCGCAGGTGTGTCGGTGACGCCGGGCATCAAGCAATTGACCGCGATGCCCCGCGAACTTAGCTCCAGTGCCAGTTGACGGGCATGCGCCTCCAGAGCGGCCTTGGCTGCGGAGACGGGACCATAACTCGGCGTCGCGCGCCGGGAACCAATGCTCGTCATCGAGTAGATCCGGCTGCCATCCTTAAGCAGTCCCGCCCGCACCAGGTCCTGGGTCCAATAGACCAGCGTATGGGCCATGACGTTGAGCGTCATCTCCATTTGGTCCTCAGAAACCGCCATAGCCGGGTCCTCAGGCACGTAAGGCCGCAGCGTGCCGAATGCCAGCGTGTGGACCATAAGATGGATAGCATCCTGAGGGTCTTCCTGTAGTGTCTCGGTGATGGATGAGATCACTCTGGCGCGCCGGCGTGCATCTGCGGCGTTGGTATTGAAAAAGACCGCGCGTCGGCCTGCCGCCTCGATGTCCGCGATGACAGCTTGAGCTTGCGGCAAGGAGCGGCGGGGGTCCAGGTGAACGCCGAAGATGTTCATACCCTCTTGAGCCAATGCCCTGGACGTGGCAGCCCCGAAGCCACTCGACGCCCCCAGAATCAGGGCCCAACGCCCGGCAAGTGATCCTTCCGGTGACGGCATCTATTCCTTCCTTCCTCCCTCAAAGGATTACGCGACAAGATGTACATTGTAGGCTTAAGCAGTACGCTGTGTGCCGGCTTTCCGTGCCGAACGAGCCGCAGCTTGGGCTTTGCACGCTATCCCTAGACGTCGAAGTCCGATCCGCTGTAGAAGTCACCCGAGTCCGGGCCCTCTCCCATGAGGTCAGGCATATCTCGCTCGATCTCCTCAGGGTCCTGACCTGCTTCGAGACGATCCACGACTTCCTCGAATTCGGGACCAAGATCACCCGCCTCATCTCCAAGCTCATTCATCATCTTGCGCATAAATCGCCCCATGCTCTTGGGGTCGTTCTCGTCGAGGTCGCCCCACTCGCTTGGGTCGGCTAGATCCTCAAGACGGCTGTCCTCTGATCTAACGACACGGACCTTGGAGACTAGCCTCTGAACTTCCTTACTTCCACATCGCTTACAGACAACCTTGTCCTCGTGGACGTCGGAAAAGGAGCGCCAAAACACCGAAAAGCGGCGTTTGCACGCTCTACAACGGTATTCATAAATCGGCATTTTTCCTCTCCTTCTTCAATTGTGGTATAGTAAAGCGTGGTCTAAGGGCAACTGATTCGCGGATGAGGTCGCAACGCGACGTGGTTTTTTGTCGCTGCGATGGTGTGGCATTCTGCTGTTGAGTCAGTAGCTGCGTTCTCAGACGCCTCTCTATCATGATCGTTGCCTTGATCTGTTCAACCCGGCATCATTATACTGGACACGCAGCTAGGAGCAAATGAATGGCTGAAGATACGTCCGCCGAGCGCCCCGTCTTCAATCCCTATGATCCCAAGTTGTATCCATTGTTGGTGGTCGTTTCTGGACCTTCCGGTGTAGGTAAGGATAGCGTTGTGAACCGGATGAAGGAGCGAGGGGTGCAGTTCCACTTCGTGGTCACCGCGACATCTCGTCCGCCCAGGGAGGACGAGGTTCACGGCGTGGACTATTTCTTTGTCTCACAAGATGAGTTCGAGGCGATGATCGAGGAGGACGAGCTGTTGGAGTACGCGGTGGTTTACGGTCAATATAAAGGCATTCCCAAAGAACAGGTGCGTACGGCGCTGGATAGTGGGAATGACGTCGTGATGCGCCTGGACGTGCAAGGTGCTGCTACCATCAAACGCCTGATTCCTAACGCGGTCCTTGTCTTCTTGAGTGCCTCTTCTGAGCGGGAGTTAATCAATCGGCTCCGACAGCGCAAGACGGAATCCGAAGAGCAATTCCAGCGCCGCATCGAGACGGCGCGAAATGAGATGTCCCGGATCGAGGATTTCGACTACGTCGTTATCAACCGCGAATGCCAGCTTGACGCAGCCGTCGATCAGGTCTTGGATATCATCAATGCGGAACACCATCGGGTGCATCCGCGGCGGGTGATTCTGTAAGATGTCCCCTAGTGCCGAGCCTATCATCGCTGAAAACGACGCGCCGAGTCCTTACCCCTCGGTTCGGCAACTTCGGCTGCCGCGGTTCCCGATTCGGGCTACCTATGGGTTGATCGCGATCAATGTCATGTTCTTTCTCGTCAACCTCTTGTCGGGCGAGGATGTTACGCGTTACGGCGCGTTGGCTCCGGTCTTGGTGGTTACGTATCGACAGTGGTGGCGCCTGGTCACAGCCGGCTTCCTTCACGCGGACGTCATTCACATTGCCGTCAACCTCTACGCCCTCTACGGATTGGGAAGTCTGATGGAGCGGTTTTTCGGCTTGAAGCGGTTTCTGGTCGTTTACGGGTTCTCTTTGGTGGGCGCCAGTGTTCTCGTGACGCTTCTGTCCGACTTCCTTAGGCCCACGGTGGGGGCTTCCGGGGCGATCATGGGCGTCTTGGGTGCCCTAGTTGTCTTCTATTGGCAGTATCGTGATCTGTTGCTTGGGGGGCGGGGCTATCTGAGGCAGCTCGGTCGGATGGCCTTGGTGAACATCGGCATTGGCCTTCTCCCGGGCATTAGTTTGTGGGGACATCTCGGTGGTTTTGTCCTGGGAGCGGCTGCCGGCGCTATTCTGTTGCCGCGTTATGCCAACCCGGACTGGGTGACAGCCCGGCTAGAGATGAGAGACATACGTTGGTCATCCTGGCTGAAAATCTGGCTGCTCGCTCTCGGGGAATCGGCGTTGTTAGCTCTGGCGCTTCTGTGGCGGGCCCCCGGATAGGATAGATCAGCGTGCGTGGACCCATCGAATTGAGAGTGGGAGATGTGGTGGAATTGCGAAAGCCGCATCCCTGTGGGGGCAAGACCTGGCGGGTTCTTCGCGTCGGTCTCGATATCGGTATTGAGTGCCTGACGTGCCGGCGATATGTCCTGGTGCCGCGGCGTCGTTTTGAGAGTCGGGTAAAGCGATTCGTTGAGCGAGGGGAGCCACCTGCATCCCAAGGCCAGGAGGGTCTATGATGGTGAGGAGTTGGTCTTCGCGCGAAATCGGATCGAAACGCCGGCCCCGGCGCTTCCTCTTTCTGTTTTCCGACACAGGAGGTGGGCATCGCGCCTCGGCCCAGGCGGTGTTGCAGGAACTCGATCGGCTCTATGGTGATGCCGCAGCGGTGGAGATGGTAGATGTCTTTGTGGAGATGGAGCGGTGGCCGTTCTATCGTTTCCCCGAATGGTATCGTGTTCTTGTCGGATTGAGGGGCATTCCGTGGGCGGTAGGGTTTCATCTGTCCGATGGTATCAAGTTGATGAAGACGATGTCGAGATTGGTCTGGCCCTATGCTGGCTCGGCGATGTGCGACGTGCTGCGACGATATCCTGCTGATGTGATCGTGTCCCTACACCCTCTTCCCAACTATGCGTTAACGCTTGCCTTACGGCAAATGGGATGTAGCGCACCGCTCGCCATCGTTGCGGTGGATCTCGTGACGGTGCACGCCGGATGGCTGGCGCCCGGTGCCCAACTCTATCTGATGGCCTCTGAGGCCGCCAAAGCACGAGCCTTGGAGAGGGGGCTGCCCAAAGACCGGGTTCACGCTGTGGGCATGCCCACCCGCCGCGCCTTTGTGACAGCGATGCACATCACCCGAAGAGAGGCGCGCGAGCGGCTGGCGCTGCCTTTGGATCGCCCTGTCGTGTTGATGGTCGGCGGGGGAGAGGGTATGGGACCTTTGAGCCAGGTTGTGAAGGCGTTGGCTCGCCGGCGCCCTGATGCACATCTGGTCGCCATCGCGGGGCGCAATGAGGCACTTCGCCGCGAGCTTCGGGAGCTCGAGCTCCCGGTAGCGATTCAGGTCGAGGGATTCGTCTCCAATATGGAGATATGGATGCGGGCAGCGGATATTCTGGTAACCAAGGCCGGGCCTAACACCCTCTGCGAGGCATTTTTGGCAGGCTTACCTCTGGTGCTCTACACCGCTCTCCCGGGGCAGGAAGAGGGAAATGTCTCACACGTCGTGGAGAACGGTGCTGGGATTTGGGCGCCATTGCCGCGCCTGGCGGCTAAAGCCGTGATGCACTTACTTGCTAACAGGAGCTTGCGCGAGGCGATGGCGATGCGTTCTCGCCAGTTGGCCCGCCCGCAGGCTACCGAGATCATCGCTCGACATCTATGGGGATTGGCCGGCCCTCACCGCCGGCCCTCGATTGATCGCGTGGACGCTGGCGCTTATGCTCTCCCTCCCTACTACTATGGTCGCTAAGTACATCCGGGGTTTCCTGCACCACCTGAACTTCGAGCGTGGTTATTCCCCCCATACATTGACGGCCTATGAGCGAGATCTTCTGCAGTTCCAGGAGTTTCTTGAGGAGTTGGGTTCACCGGTCATCGAGGACTTGACGCCGGAGGATCTGGATGGTTACGTTACCTTGCTCCAAGCGCAGGATTACAAGACTTCTACGGTAGCGCGTAAGGTCGCGGCTGTGAGGGCATTTCTCAAGTTCCTCTACGCGGAAGGGGTCGTGGGGGCGGAGTTGGTGAATTGGTTGCATCAGCCGAAGGCTGAGCGGCGCCTGCCGAAGACATTGACTCGAGAACAGGTGAACCGCTTCCTGGAGGCGACGATGATGGAAGAGACGCCGCTGGCGTTGCGAGATCAGGCGCTCTTTGAGCTGCTGTATGCGAGCGGGATGCGTGCTACGGAGATCGTGAGACTGACGTTGGACGACCTTGATCAAGCCGCCGGGACCGTTCGGTGTTACGGCAAGGGGAGTAAAGAGCGTGTGATCCCCCTGTATGAGGAGGCGATCAGAAAATTACAGCGTTATCTTGCCGAAGGTCGATCGTTTCTGTTGCGAGATAAGGGTGAATCCACGCTCTTCCTCAATAATCTGGGCCGGCCCTTGACCCGACAAGGATTGTGGTTTCTCGTCCAGCACTACGCGGAAGCGGCGGACCTGCCGGATTGGGTGACCCCTCATACGTTGCGACACACGTTTGCCACCCATCTGCTGGAGGGTGGGGCCGAGCTACGCGAGATCCAACAGATGTTAGGCCATGCGAGTATCACGACGACCCAGATCTACACGGAAATATCCAGTCGTCGTAAGCGGGAGGCTTATGACCGGGCACATCCCCGCGCCGGCTTCACCGTTTCGGATGTCCCGGATTCTGCCGACGATGATACGTCAACAGAGGGTTCAGAGAGTTGATCAGGGAGGTTAGCCATGGATGAGTATGTGACGATGGATGCGCTGGACGAGGCCGTTTCGGCTATACGCGAGGAGACGGATCTGGAAGCTCGCGTGGGATTGATTCTCGGCTCGGGGCTTAATGAGTTGGCGGAGTCGGTTGAGGATGCGACCTACATCCACTTCTCAGAGATACCTCACTTCCCGGTGTCGACGGTTCAGGGGCACCAGGGAAGACTTGTGGTGGGAATGCTCGAGGACGTGCCGGTGGTGGTGATGCAGGGGCGCGCGCACTATTATGAGGGCTATACGATGGCCCAGATCGGTTTTCCTATTCGCGTGATGCGTCTGTTGGGAGCCGAGATCTTGATCGTCACCAATGCGGCCGGCGGGGTTAACGTCGCGTATCGTCCTGGCGAGATCATGATCCTGCGGGATCATATCAACCTGATAGGCATGGCGGGCCTCAATCCCCTCCGGGGGCCCAATCTCGAGGCGTTCGGACCGCGGTTTCCCAGTATGAATGACGCCTATGACCCGGAGCTTCGGGAGATGGCGCGGCAGATCGCGCTCGATGAGGGCCTCCCGTTCCAACAAGGCGTCTATATTTGCCTTGCCGGACCCAGTTTCGAGACCCCCACCGAAGTGCGATTCCTCCGATTGATCGGTGTGGATGCTGTCGGGATGTCAACGGTGCCGGAGGTCATTACAGCGCGTCACAGTGGCATGCGCGTTTTGGGATTCTCGGGTATCACCAATAAGCTTGTGGGTGAGGCGGGGGCCCCGCCTCCGGACCACGAGGAGGTGCTTGAAGCTGGGGAGCTGTTGGTGCCACGGCTGGAGACGCTGGTACGTGGAGTTCTGCGGAGGATATGACTGTTATTCTCGATTGGCTCAGTCAGCAGGTCATCTGGATTTCATTGATCTGTTTGATTGGGGCGGTAGGGTATATCATAACGGCGATCTCTGCCAAGCGGAGGCGCGACATATCGCAGTTCTCCCTGGAAAGGGATATCTATCATCAACGTATGACCCGGGCCTGGTTGGTCGCCGGACTCTTTTTGGCCCTTGCCGGCACCGTCTTTATCGTGAGCATGATCTGGTTTCCGGCGGAAGCTGATGAAGAACCCGCGCCGGCCACGCCCCGTAGCGGCTTGTTCACGCTCACGCCGCCCGCAACCACGGCCGGCGGGACGCTGGCGGCGACCGGTCCGTTGACCCAGGTCATCGTCTCTGCGCCGGAGCCGTTGGGTACGGTGACGCCGGTGCCTACCTTTACGCCGGTGCCGCCGGAGTTGATGCAGCCGGATTGCCCGGACCCCGGCGCTCAGCTGACGTTTCCCGTCGCCGGCAGCGATCTGTCGGGAATCTTGGAGGTGCTGGGCACCGCAAGGGTCAACGCGTTCTCATATTATCGTTTTGACGTGGAGTTCCCTGGAGCTGAGACGCCGAACTTCGTCGCTCAATACGATGAAGCCGTTGAGAACGGCGTTTTGGGTACGTGGGATGTCTCTGATCCCGGTCGATATCCGCCGGGGGGTCCCTATCGATTCCAGTTGGTCGTAGTGGACATTTACGGTAACACGACAACGTGTACCATTCCCGTCAATATTGTAACCGAAGAGGAATAAGGAGGGAGCTGTGCTTATCCGGACTTTACGTGATGGCGACCTGGAAGCGTGTTCAGATATCGACCTTTCCTATGAGACCGGTACTGCTTGGCAGATGGATGAATATCAGGAGGGCGGGGAGTGGCATATCTGCTTCCGAGAGATCCGGCTGCCCCGGAAGTTGCACATTCATCACACGGCTTCAGAGAGCGAACTTACCAAAAGCTGGCAGAAACGAGACAAGTTCTGGGTCGCGGTGGAGCATCGAGAGATCATCGGCTATCTCGGAATCGACATTGATCCAGCACGTCGCGAGGCAGAGATCGCGGACTTAGCTGTCGCCCCTGAGTATCGGCGTAAAGGCGTAGCCACTCAGCTTCTCAGGCGGGCTACGGAGTGGTGTTTTCGGCAGCATATGGATCAGTTGATATTGGTCTGTCCCTTGAGAGCCTATCCGGCGATTAGTTTCGCGCTCAAGCACCGGTTTGCGTTCAGTGGCTATCAAGACGCCTATTGGCCCGGACAGGAGGTCGCGCTGTTCTTCCGACAACGGATTCGATGATATTATACTGATGCCGGTGGGGATTGGATAGAGTCAATGAATTTCGTGGACTTCCTCAGCAAAGCCAATGACGTGCTGACGGCTGGCGTGGGGGCGACTGCCCTCGCGTTGCTCCTGTATCTGCTTTTCTATAACCGGGGCAGCCGTGTCGCTCAGAGCTTTGTAGGTTTGCTGAGCTGTGTCGTCATCGTCTACTTGATGGATATATTGATGACGAACATCGCCGGTCCGGCTTATGCGGGTTGGTTGCTCCACGCACAGTGGATTGGGATCGCGTTCACGCCGGCTCTCTACCTGGAGTTTGTCCGTGCCATACGCAGAACCGTTATGCTGGATCATTATCCTACCTGGCTTCGGCCTGCCAGCTTTGGCTTGAGCGGCCTAGTAGCTCTCCTTGCGCTCGGTACTGAGTGGGTCGTACGCGACACGGTGATATCGGCCGGAGTCTATCACCTGCGTCCGGGTCCGCTCTTCTATCCTTTTGCAGCGCTTTTTGGCCTTGTAGCGCTATGGGGGTTGCGAGAGACGCTCCTCGCCCGCCAGCGATGCTATACGCATACCGCGCGTCGACGTATGGCCTATCTTTCAATCGGGTTTGTCGCGCCTGCTATGGGCGTGTTTCCCTATCTGCTGCTCACGGGCTGGCCGGCCATGGTTCCCAGTGCTTTGCTGCAGATCTTTCTCATCGTAGGTAACATCGCTGTGGCAACGATGTCGGCGTTGATGACCTATAGCGTGGCTTTCTTTGGCACCTTGATGCCGAGCCGGGTGATCAAACATCGGTTGGTGCGTTTTCTATTGCGTGGTCCGGCGACGACCATTGTCGCTCTAGCGGTCTTCGGGCTGGGCTTGGTGCTGGAGCCTATTCTGGGACTCGGGCGGTATACGCTTTCCCTCGTAGCGCTGGCTGTGGCGATCATATTGGCGCAGTTAGGTGTCGAGCTCTCAAAGCCTGTGATTGATTTGATGTTGTATCGTGATGGCGCGGTCGAGGTGACGCAGGTTCAGGAGCTGAGCCAGCGATTGTTGACCACCGCTGATCTTAAGCAGTTTCTGGAGAACGTGCTTGCTGCTATTTGCGAGTTGCTCCATAGTGATGGCGGGTTCTTGGCGATATTGGAGGATGGGAGACTTCGGTGGGAGATCTGGTGCGATCTCTGGATGTCGCAAGACGAGATTTCCGATATCCCCCTTACCAAGGTCATTCAGACCCGACAGGAAGACCACTTCATCCGGTGGGATGGTTACTGGGTGGTGCCTATTCGTGACAGATCTGATCAGGAACTCCTGGGCTTGGTGGGTTTGCGAGCACCTGAGGTGGAGATCCCGCTTGACGAGGACCAAAAGCACCAACTGGACCAGTTGCTGCTCCAGTCATCGGCGGCGTTGGCCGACCGGCGCTTGCAGCAGGTGGTGTTTGATGCGTTTACCCCCTTGCTGCCAGAGCTGCGGGATATCCAGATGCGTGGCGGGATGATGCGGTATGAGGGGGAGTCGGTCGTGGGGTTCTCATTGTCTCAATCCCCTGAACTACCACAATGGGTGCATGACGCACTGTCGCATTACTGGGGTGGCCCCAGATTGACTGAGAACCCGCTGCTGGAACTGGAGGTAGTGAAACAAGCCGCCTTGGACTATGACGGTAATGTGGTGAAAGGACTCCGGTCGGTACTAACCAATGCAATTGAGCGATTGCGCCCTGACGGTGAGCGCAAGTTGACAACACCCGAGTGGTTGTTATACAATATCCTTGAGATGAAGTTTCTTCGAGGTCAGAAAGTGCGTCAGGTTGCGATGAGGCTGGCGGTAAGTGAATCGGACCTCTATCGCAAGCAACGGGTGGCTATCGAGAACCTGGCCGGTATTCTAATTGAAATGGAGAAGGAAGCTCAGAGCTCTTCAGCCGACATCTGATCGTTGAGGGATGACACGCTGAGTCCTTAATGTTGGTGGTTGCTGGTAGCGCAAGCTGCTTATAGACTCTCCTCGAACTCCCCATAAGCTTGCTAGCACCCGCTATATATCGATTTGGGTGAGCTGTAGGCCCCTAACTCGCGCTGTGACTTGACGTCTTCAGCTGTACCTGGCAACCGTTGTAAGGTGCCCGGCGAATGCTGTAGGAGGGTATAACGAGGTATGGAGAAGTTCCGCCGCACGGAAACGTGTGAATATTCTTGAAAAGGAGTAGTTGAATGGACCATTACGTGCCTCCTTATAGTCCGCCCTGCGAGCCCTATTGGCAGGCGCTGCTGGAAGAGGGGCCGATCAGCCTGGGGCGTGGCGCAGAGGTGTGGGAATGGATTGAGGCCCCCGCTATCCCTGTGGAGGTTTGGGATGAGGCGCGTGAACTCTATCACCGCCACACTGTACTAGAGCTTCCCGTGAGTGAGTACAATCGCGGAGGGCTTATCGCCTTCTGGCACGGCATCGAGTGTTTTATACCGGCTTCGCATTTGATTGCCTATCCGTTTCCGGCAGATCCCACTGCCAGGGAGGCTTGCTTTGCTGAGTATGTAGGCAAGACGTTGCGGCTCTGTGTCATCGAAGTTGAGCCCGCCCGCAACCGGATTCTCCTTTCCGAGCGTCAAGTCGATGAATGTGAGCTAGAGGAGCCGGAATGGCCCGACTGGCTTTGTAGCGGTAGCGTATGCGACGGCGTGGTGACGAGCGTGCGTCCCTTTGGTGCGTTTGTTGATATCGGCCCGATGGAAGGCATGGTGCACATCTCGGAGATCTCCTGGGGACGGGTCCGTCATCCTGAGGAGTTTGTGTCGCCTGGTCAGGAAGTTCGGGTGAAGATACTCAACGTTGATCTTGAGCACCAACGGGTAGGTTTGAGCATCAAGCGGCTTCGCGAAAATCCATGGAATAGTGTGCAGGACTACCTTAGTCCTGGGGATGTTGTGCGAGGCTCTATCGCAAGTGTTGAGCGCTTCGGACTCTTCATTGAGCTCCTCGAGGGGATCGAGGGGTTGTTACATATCTCCGAGCTAAGTCGTGCGAGCTGTGCAGATGACCTCTATCGATCCTATGCGTGTGGAGATGAAATCGCGGTTCGTATTCTCAATATGACGCCCGAGGATCATCGCATTGCGCTGGCTCCGGCCGGAACCGAAGGGGCTTATGTCGCGGCGTAAGTATGCTCGTATGGCCCGCCCCAAAAGCGGGGCGTCCAAGCGGAGGCGATCCAAAGCATCCAGGTCGTCGACTTCAGGCGATTCGCTGGCGGTTCGCGTGGGGCAGGGGGTCTTGGGCTGGTTCAAAGGTCCGGTGGGCCAACAGGTCATGGCGCTTATCGTCATCGCCGTCGGCATTGTGACTTTTATCTCTCTGTTCCCCAACATCAACTCAGGTCGTTTGGTGCAGGCCTGGACTCGCTTTCTCGTCTTCACATTTGGTTGGGCAGCTTTCCCCATAGCGGCTTTGATTGTAGCGCTCGGGCTGCTCTGGATCCGGCACCTCGTGCATCGGGAGACCGCGTGGCGGTGGCGCCCGTTCCTCGGCTTCGAGCTGATGTTGATCGGCCTCCAAACCTTGACCTACGTACTGATCAATCAGACTCGGTGGGACATCGTGGAATCCGGCAGGGGTGGAGGGGTGGTCGGATGGGCGGTCTATTTTCTCCTGGGCCGGATGGTGAACCGTTTGATCACCGGGGTCATTATGGGCCTTTTCGTGGTCGTGGGTGCGGCCCTGGCCTTTGATCTGACCGCGAAGGATTTGAGCATCTTCGGTCGCCGTCTCGAGGCTGTCTGGAATGCCTGGCAGGCGGCTCGTGCCGCCCGTAAGGAAGAGCGACGCGCGATACGCGAGGCACTCTCTTTTGAGAGCGGGACAGCTACCTACAGTCCCGCCGAGGGCGTCGTTATCTCATCCCCGGCGCATGGGGAGCAAATCCCCGTTCCGGAGGTCGCGGGGACGACGCCGTCTCGGGAGACGCGCTCTAAGCCCAAGATCTACC
>JBNGDU010000121.1:0-17726 GCA_049975025.1 Anaerolineae bacterium | reverse complement strand
CTACCAGCCGGCGACGCCGCGTCGCCGGCGACGCACCAAGGCCTCCGCAAGCCTGGCGCCGATGGACCTGCTCAACGAGTCTCGGACGGTGGGCATGGATCAGGAGGAGATCGAGCGCAAGAAGGTCATCATTGAGAAGACCCTAGAGCAGTTTGGCGTTCCGGTCACGGTCACAGAGATCCGGCCCGGTCCCATCGTCACGCAGTTCGGCGTCTCGCCGGGTTATGTGAGTCGAGGGTCGGGCGAACGCAAGGTGCGCGTAAGTCAGATCGCCTCGTTGTCGGACGATCTCGCACTGGCGTTGGCGGCTCGATCCCTGCGCGTTGAGGCGCCTGTTCCCGGACGGGCCGTTGTGGGTATTGAGGTGCCCAATGCCGATACAAGTCTCGTTGGCCTGCGATCGGTCCTAGAAAGCGAGGCCTTCCGGCGGTGCGGTCAGCCGCTCTGTTTCGCCGTGGGCCTTGACGTGGCAGGCTCACCGGAAGTCGCGGATCTATCGAGGATGCCCCATCTCTTGGTTGCCGGCACGACAGGCAGTGGTAAGTCCGTTTTCGTCAAGGCTCTGGCCGCAAGTCTGGTGATGCACAATGCGCCCGAGGAGCTGCGCTTGATCACCATCGACCCGAAGATCGTGGAGCTGAGTCGCTTGAATGGCTTGCCGCACCTGCTGGGGCCGACGGAGACCGACCTCGAAGAGAGCCTGCGGGTGCTCAGGTGGGTCGCGCATGAGATGGATGAGCGGTACAAGCTGTTTGCCAAGTCAGTGGCACGCAATCTTGATGATTACAACGCGAAGATCGCGCGTCGCCGTGGATCGTCGGAGGGTGACGGAGAGGAAGAACCCCTGCCGCGCATTGTGGTTCTCATCGACGAGTTGGCCGATCTGATGATGTCGGAACCCGAGGAGACCGAACGGACGTTGACGCGCATTGCGCAGATGGCGCGCGCCACGGGTATTCATCTGGTCGTGGCGACCCAGAGGCCAAGCACGGATGTCGTCACCGGCTTGATCAAAGCGAACTTCCCGGCACGGGTCAGTTTTGCTACGGCCAGCAACGTAGACTCCCGAGTGATCATCGACAAGCCGGGGGCGGAAACCCTTCTCGGACGGGGCGATATGCTTTTCCTTCCGCCCGATGCCTCAACGCCGACGCGAGTGCAAGGCTGCTATATCTCCGAGGAGGAGATTGAGGCGATTATCAAGTTCTGGCAACGGGAGGCGGGAGCGACGCCCGCGAAGGCGCCGTGGGAGGTCATAGCGGAGCGCAGCGGGCCGGAGCAGTGGAGAATCGAGGGCCTCGGGGAAGACGCGGATCTCCTGGAGCAAGCGATCGCTTACGCGAAGAAGCGCGGCAAGGTATCGACCTCGGGTATTCAAAGAAGGCTACACATCAGCTATCCTCGGGCGGCTCGACTGATGGAACAGATGGAACAGATGGGCCTTGTCGGTCCGCAGGTGAGCGCGGGTCGCAAACGACGGGTGATTCTCGGCGGGGATGACGAGGCTTGATCGGGTGGGGTTAGGATAGGGAAGCGTATAGATGCCAAGCTGGTATGTCATTGTCCTGGGTCTGGTGGGTGTGATCGGGCTCTTCGTCCTGATAGGGTTGGTCAAGAGCGTGATCCGCCTCATCATTGCCGCGCTAGCGGGACTGATCTTAGCAGGGCTGGCTTACCTCGCGGTCCAAGCGCTGGGATTTAGCGATGCGGTACCGGGTATTGCGTTTCTCTTGGTCGGCGCTATCACCGCGCTGCTTGTGCTGATTCGATCCTAGGCTCAGGACATCGCCCGTCTTCGCCGCAGATGAACGGGATATCGGCTTCGCATCCGTCCACCGCCTCGCTTAGCCCAACCCAAGGGGAAGGAATCCACGGTCACAAGGGCAAAACCGTTCTTGCCTTTGTCGGTCCAGAACCCGCCGTTGAGATAGGTCTCAAGCCGCCGTTCCTCCGGTTTGAGATCCACGGTCGCTCTGACCTGATCGGCCCGCAGCGCCATCGCCGAGGCGTGATCCGGATAGATCTTGCCGTGTCGCAGCGAGGCGACCCACCACCCCGGTCGCAAGACCGGCACCTCCGCCCATAGCCCAGGGGCCATAGGGGTGATGTAGCAGTCATCGTCTTCCGTCAGGATGAGCCCCTTCTCCGGGGGCGGTATCTCTAGAGCCTGGTTCAGCGTCTTCTCATAGAGGTCGAAGACCCGGCCGGGCATGTCCTCGTCCTCCCATTGAGCCGGCAGGTCATCGGGCGGCTCGCCCCGTCGCCTTAGCAGGGTGTAGAAGTGGCCGTGGCCCGCCGCCTTATGGGGCCAGAAGCGTCCGGCCCGTTCTAGATCGGTCGGGGCGTCGATCCACTCCGGATGACCTCGATCCATCCCTGGAAGAGGGGCCAGGTCCTCGATGGCGAAATCGGGATGCTGGTCCAAGAAGCCGGCGATGACCCCTTCGTTCTCCTCAGGGGAGAAGGTGCACGTACCATAGAGGATGCGCCCACCGGGTCG
The DNA here is from genome assembly GCA_049975025.1 of Anaerolineae bacterium. Lineage (GTDB taxonomy): Bacteria > Chloroflexota > Anaerolineae > B4-G1 > SLSP01 > PWVB01. The sequence continues at coordinate 15,226 of JBNGDU010000121.1, read as the reverse complement.
CACCAGAGGGGCTGCTTCGTCCAGCATACGGTGCTGGCGGTAGGCATAGCTCTTGACCGTATCGACGCTCCAGTTCCGGACAGACTGGGCGTCTCGCGAGAAGGTTCCTTCCCCTGAGCAAGGGGCGTCGACCAGCATCGCGTCAAACAGCCCAGGCCAGACCCCCGCCAGGCGATCGGGCGAGGCGTTGGTCACGATAGAGTTGGTCACCCCCATCCGCTCCAGGTTCATCGCCAGGACGGTCGTGCGGTGCCGAGCTATGTCGTTGGCGACGAGGACGCCCTCGCCCTGCAGACGCGCCCCGATGTGGGTGGCTTTGCTGCCGGGGGCTGCCGCGAGATCCAGGATCCACTCTCCCGGTCTGGGATCGAGTAGGACTGTGGCGGCCATCGCGCTGGGATCCTGGCTGTAGTAGACGCCGGCGGTGTGATAGGAATGCGTGCCGATGGACGCTTCCTCTTTGAGCAAGAGGCCCTCAGGACACCAGGGGATCGGCTCTGTCTCCCAGGGTATCCTGCCCCTAAGGGTTTCCAAAGATCCGCGCCTCGGGTTCAGACGCAGCCCGTAGTCTTGTTTGCCTAAAGCTCTGAAGAAGGGCAACGCCTCACTGCCCAGCCAGGCGCTCATACGGCTCGTGAAATCGTCAGGCCAGGCATTGGTCGGCGAGTGATTCATCATCTCCGTGATCCGAATGACCTGCTGGCCCGACTACTCTTTCTCGTAAGGCTCACCGTCGGCTGCGGGGGCCCGGGACTGACCAACCACGCCGGCCAGCACGATCATCGTGACGAGATAGGGCGCCATCAGGAGGAATTGCGAAGGGATGGGCACGGCCAAGATGGCCAGCTTCGTCTGCAGCGAGTCCGCGAAACCGAAGATCAGCGAGGCGCCCAGAGCGCCTACGGGGTTCCACTTCCCGAAGATCATAGCGGCCAGGCCGATGAAGCCTTTGCCCGCTGTCATAAGCTCATCGAAACGTGCCACCGAGCTCAAGACCAGATAGGCGCCTCCCAGGCCGGCGACCATCCCGCCAAGGATGACGTTGACGTAGCGGACCAGAAATACGTTGACCCCCAGCGTATCGGCAGCCCGGGGATGCTCACCTACGGCCCGGGTTCTCAAACCCCACTTGGTGGAGAAGAGCATCACCTGGATCGCGAAGACCAGGATCATCGTCAGATAGACGGGGAAGGTGTGGTTGAAAATCGCCGGTCCGACGATCGGGATCTGCGACAGGGCGGGAATGGGAGCCGGGGGGAAGGTCGGCGGGCTGTTCAGTGCCGTATTCTCTTGTAGATATCGTGAGCTGAAATAACTTGTCAGCCCCGTTGCCAGTATGTTGATCGCCGTGCCGGCGATGATCTGGTCGACTTTGTAGCGGATAGCAAGTACTGCCAACAGCGCTGCCATCAGCGCGCCGCCGAAGAGCGCGCCGAATAGTCCCACCCATATGTTGTTGGCCAGGCTGCCGATCAGGGCTGCGAGGAAGGCGCCTGCCAGCATCATGCCCTCAATCCCGATGTTGACGACGCCGCTACGTTCGCACATGACGCCGCTTAGCGCGGCTAATAAAATAGGGATGGCGCGGAGGAGCGACGACTCGATCATGCCCGTCAGATTCATGGTCCGTCCACGGGCCGCCCAGGCCAGGAACGCCAGGACAAAAGCCCCAGCCACTACGGCCAGGACGGCATCGGCATGCTCGAAGCCCTTCGCCAACTGCCATCCACCGGCTGCCGCAGCCACTGCCGCCATGAGATAGAGTCCGAGGCGGGTTGGAAAGACGAGGTCTCCAATGGGCAAGGCCTGGTCTCGAGCAGCTTCGAAGACGAAGGTCGTCCGTTGACCGGCTTCGGTCCCTGGCACGAAGAGTGCTAGCATGCCCACGGCAAATACGAGGAAGACGATGCCCATGATGCGGGCGCGTCGTTTGGTTTTCTGGGTAGCTTGTGATTCGTTCATGCATCTCTCCTGGCTTTGAGCCTGTATTCGGCCTGGCGTTGGTATCGGAATTCGCTCAGTCGACCGCCTGGTCAGACAGGGCCATCTGGCCCCTAACCCTGCCCCCAACCTCGCGTCAACGCGACCTCCTCGCCTCTGAGTCGCCGTTGTATGCGATAGATCATGCGGATGATCTCCGGGGCCGCGATAAAGACGATGATCAGGCCCTGGATGATGGACGTAATGTCAATGGGCACTCGGGCAATGCCTTGCATGTTGCGAGCGCCGGCTCTCAGGGCTCCAAAGAGAAGGGATGCCAGGACGACGCCGGCCGGGTGGCTCTTGCCGACCAGGGCCAGCGCGATGGCGTCAAACCCATAACCGGAGGCAAAGGCATTGGGCATAAACCGCAGCACCCCCAGGATATCTGTGGCTGCGGACAGACCTGCAAGCGCTCCGCTCAAGGCCATTGTGATAACAAAACTTCGCGGAACGCTGATCCCAGCGTAGCGGGCGGCGTGAGAGTTCTTTCCCACCGTGCGGAGTTCGTATCCTAGGGTGGTCTTGTAGAGCAGCCACCAGACGAACCAAGCCATGGCCAATGCCAGCAAGAAGCCCGTGTTTAATCGCAGTTCCACGCGGTTGGGAAAGAACTGGGGGAGGTAGGCACTCGGCTGGACGTTGGGGCTTACCGGCCGCCCGTCCCCCCGGGCCATGGGTCCGCCGACGTCCAACATAAACTCCGCCAATCGGAACGCGATGTAGTTCATCATAATCGTGTTGATGACTTCGTGCGCGCCCGTCTTGCCTTTCAGATATCCGGGAATAGCAGCCCAGAGCGCGCCACCCGCCATCCCGGCGATGAGCGCCAGCGGTAGATGGATGATCTGTGGCAGGCCCGTGATCGCATAGCCGACGAAGACAGAGGTGAGACCGGCCACGAAGTACTGTCCCTCCGCGCCGATGTTGAACAGGCCGCCTTGAAAGCCCACAGCGACGGCCAAACCGGCGAAAATATAGGGGGTAGCGATCCGCAGAGTCTCAGTGATCGGGAAGAGGGCGCGTCGGATCTGCGCCGGGTTGCCGCTGAACACCGCTTCCACAATCTGGACCGGGTTGCCGAAGGCTCCCGTGAAGAAGGCCCCGTAGGCTCGTCCGATCACGACGAAGGCTCGGATAATGCCGCGCCCGATTCCCTCACCGAAGGCCTCGTAGACACTCTCATCCGTGAAGACGATCACGAGGGCGCCGATGATCAGCGCCGTCAGAATCGCCAGCGCAGGGACGAGAAGATCGCTCGCGCTCAGCCCTCTCGGGGTCTGAGGGCGTTCTGACGATGCCTCGGACGTGCCTGCTTGGGCCTGATCCTGATCTCGCTCTTTCTCTTCTGCGTTCGTGTTGTTCATAGCCACTTCCTCTCTACGCTGCCGTAGCTGTGGTCCGGTTTGGGCTCTTCTCCAGCTCTTCTGCTGCCGGTCCGGCGCCTGCCATCATCAGCCCCAGCTCCTCTCGCGTGGTCTCCGCGGGCAAGACCTCGCCCACGATCTGGCCCTCGTACATCACGAGGATCCGGTCGGCCAGGGACATGATCTCATCGAGCTCCGCCGAGACGACGAAGACGGCTGCGCCCTCGTCTCGCTTTCGCACCAACTGGCTGTGAATGTACTCAATAGATCCGACGTCAAGGCCGCGGGTGGGTTGCGATGCAAGCGTGAGTTTGACCGGACGGCTCAGCTCGCGCGCTACGATCACCTTCTGTTGATTGCCGCCTGAGAGATTAGCGGTCGGTGTGAGAACGCTCGGCGTCCGAACGTCGTATTCGGACACCAGACGATCGGCCCGTTCTTGGATCGCTTTCTCTTGCATCACCAGACCTTCAGCAATGGGCGGTAGATAGTAGGTGTTGAGGATCAAGTTCTGGGCGACGGAATAGCTGAGCACCAGCCCGTCACGTTGGCGGTCCTCCGGAATGTGCGCGGTCCCCGCCTCGGTGATCCTCCTCGGCGACGCATTGGTCACCTCCTTCCCCGCCACACTTATGGTGCCGCTGTCCACGGGGCGCAGGCCGGTCAGGGCCTCAACCAGCTCTGTCTGACCGTTGCCCTGGACCCCTGCCACGCCGACAATCTCGCCGGCTCGCACCTGGAAAGAGACGCCCTCGACGGCCATCTTTGCCTGATCTCCGCGCACGTAGAGGTTCTGGACGTCGAGAATCACCTCCTCGGGCTCCATAGGTTCTTTAGGGACCTGGAGGATCACGTCGCGTCCTACCATCATAGAGGCGAGATCGCGATCGTCGCTTTGCTCCGGCGTGGTGGTTCCCACGACCTTCCCACTCCGCAGGACGACGATCCGATCCGAGATCTCAAGCATCTCCTTCAATTTGTGTGAGATAAAGATGACCGACTTCCCCTGTGAGACCAGCGACCGGATCACCTCGAAGAGCCCTTCGACCTCCTGAGGGGTGAGGACGGCTGTTGGTTCGTCGAGAATGAGGATGTCCGCGTTGCGATAGAGGAGTTTGATGATCTCTACGCGTTGCTGGATACCCACAGGAAGATCCTCGATAACGGCTTCGGGGTCGACCTGCAGCCCGTATCTGTCGGAGATCTCGCGGATGCGCCGGGCGGCGGTCTCGCGGTCCAGGAAACCGGCACGCCATGTTGACTCCATCCCCAGCATGACGTTCTCGGTGACGGTCAATACAGGCACCAGCATGAAATGCTGGTGGACCATGCCAATGCCCAGATCAATGGCATCGTTGGGTTCATCGATCCGCACTTTCTCGCCGCGAACGTGGATCTCCCCCTCGTCTTGCTGATAGAGTCCGTAGAGGATGTTCATCAGCGTGCTCTTGCCGGCACCGTTCTCGCCCAGTAAGCCCAGGACGTGGCCTTCCTCAAGCTCCAGGTCGATGTGATCGTTGGCCAGGACGCCGGGGAACCGTTTCGTGATTCCCTTAAGTTCAAGAACTCGGGCCATGATGCCTCCTTGATTATGTAGGAAACAAGGAGTGGGAAGCAAAGCCTAACTAAGAAGATTTACTTACCACTCCCTGTTGCGTACACGCAATGCGGTGGGTGGCGGGAGGCACGGACAACGGCCTCCCGCCATTAGCTAGAACGGGCTACTGGCTGGCCAGATAGTCCTCCCAGCCTGTGTTGATCTCGCCATTGATGATAGCCTCGCGGATATCGTCTAGGTCGCTCTGGACCTCATCGGAGATCGTTCCGGCGGCAATATCGCTGATGCCGACGCCCTCGTTGTCCAAGGTGCCGACGTAGTTCTCGCCGCCAAATCCCTCGAAGTCAGGTGAAGATGCCAGCTCGATCGTGTCGAAGACAGCATTGTCCATCCTCTTCACAACGCTTGTGAAGACGACCTCGCTGTACTCCGGAGCGCTGACGGTCCAGTCGGTGTCGACGCCGATGACCCAGGCGTCGCCGGCTTCTTGGACGGCCTGGGCGGTGCCGAGGCCGACGGGCCCGGCGACGGGCATGATGATATCGGCGCCCTCAGAGAGGAACTCCTCACCAACTCGGCGACCGTCGTCGGTCGATTCGAAGTTGCCGACGAAGACGCCGTTGCTCTCTGCGGTGTTCCAACCTAGCACCTCGACGTTGGTGCCATTCTGCTCATTGTAGTAGAAGACGCCCTGCTCGAACCCGACCATGAAGATCGTCACCGTCGGGATCTGAATGCCGCCAAAGCAGGCGACCGTGCCGGTCTGGGTGGCAGCAGCGGCTGCGTAACCTGCCAGGAACCCTGCCTCGTCCGTGGCGAAGGTCAGACCGCGGACGTTGTCGATCGGGGGATCGAAGGCGAAGTCGACGATGGCGAAGTCGACGTCAGGGTTCGCCTGGGCGAATTCCGCGGTGGCGTCGGCCAGCAAGAAGCCGACCGTGATTAGCAGGTCGTAACCTTGGTTGATGAACTGGGTGATGTTAGGGGCGTAGTCGGTCTGTTGCTGAGACTCCAGGTAGTCGCCCTGGATCCCCAGCTCTTCCTCAGCACGTTCGATACCGGCCCACGAGGTGGCATTGAAGGACCTATCGTCGATGCCGCCGAGGTCGGTCACCATCCCGACTTTGAACTCAGCCCGCCCACCTTCACCACAGGCAGTGAGAACGAAACTGATCAACAGAACAAAAACCAACACGGTTGAGATACGTTTGCGCATGGATTCATTCCTCCTTAAGTCTGAAAAAGCATAGAGATGTAATCGGACAGCGGGGGCGCCGTAGGTATCTCCTCGATAGAATATCCTCCTTCAGTTTCGGTGGGGAGAACTCCCTCTACTGAGGCTATGTGAGCGGTATTTATGCCGCATTGCTGTGCCCAGAGCGCCCGCCACTGTTGGGGTTATCCCATCCACTTATACACCACTTCGCGTGTTTTGCAAAAAGGCTTCTGAGGGGGGGCGAAAATGGGGGCAGATACCAGATGCGGACCGTTCGCTGAATCGCCTAGCACACAGTCAACCCATTTTCGAACACACGGACCCAAGGGTCTTGGCTAGCCAAAACTGCATGGTACATCCGAAGTTACGACGGTAGAGATCTATCTATTGCCCCGCAGATGAAATAGACCCCTGAGAAGGGTGCGAGACCCCGTGAGTCTACGTTTTACGCCTCGGTCACACCGGCGGTCTCTGCCTTGATGGAGGTTTCGGATTCGTCCTGATCAGGCTCTTCTAGCGCGATGTTGTCCTGGGGTTGACTCTCGAAAGTCAGGGCATCGTCCTTCAGGTCAACTAAGACCTGAGCGCCTCCGGCAAACTTGCCGCGGAGTAGTTCGATGCTCAAGGGGCTTTCAACGCGGCGTTGTATGACCCGACGCAGGGGACGAGCGCCAAACTGTGGATCGAACCCCTGTTCCGCGAGCCACTCTTTGGCCTCCGGCGTCAGAGACACATCCAGGCCATGCTCCAGCAATCGCTCTTGGATCTCGTCCATCTGGAGGTCAACGATCTGTTTGACGTCATCCAGCGTCAGATTGTTGAAAATGACGATCTCATCCACCCGGTTGATGAACTCGGGTGGGAAGGTCGTTCTGAGGGCCGAGAGGGTCCGGCGCCGATTTTCCTCTTCTTCAGCATCCTTGCTCCGCGCGAATCCCAAGGCGCCGCCACGGCTGAAGTAATTGGTGCCCACGTTCGAGGTCATAATGACCACGGTGTTTCGGAAATTGACGACGCGTCCTTGGCCATCGGTGAGGCGGCCTTCATCGAGGATCTGGAGCAAGGCGTTCCATACATCCGGATGGGCTTTCTCGATCTCATCGAAGAGCACGACTTGATAGGGGCGGCGCCGTACGGACTCGGTGAGCTGGCCACCCTGATCGTAGCCGACGTATCCCGGTGGCGCCCCGAAGAGCCGGGAGACCGTGTGTCCCTCCCGATACTCGCTCATGTCAACCCGCAGTAGCGCATCCTCATTATCGAAAAGGAAAGCTGCCAGAGCTTTGGCCGTCTCTGTCTTGCCGACGCCAGAGGCACCCAGGAAGACGAAGCTTCCAATGGGTCGCTTGGGATCTTTCAGACCCGCGCGCGCACGCCTGATCGCGTCGGCGATGACGCCAATTGCCTCATCCTGGCCGATGATGCGGGCTTGGATGGCCTCCTCCATCCGCAATAGCTTGTCGGCCTCTTTCTCCATGACCTGGTAGACCGGAATGCCTGTCCAGGCCGACACCACATCGGCGATATCCTCGACCTCGACGGTCTCGTCGAGTTGGTGATGATTGAGCCAGGCCTCTCGCTGCTCGGCAAAGGCATGCTCCACGCGGATGCGTTGCGTCTTGATCTCGGCCGCGCGCTCGTAGTCTCGCATGTTGCCGGCGGACTCCTCCTCACCACGCAGGCGGTTGATCTCGGCCTCCATCTCCTTGAGATCCGGCGGCAGCGTGAAGAGGGTCACCCGCAGCTTGGCCGCGGCCTCGTCCATCACGTCGATGGCTTTATCGGGCAAATGTCGATCCGGCACGTAGCGATGGGAGAGCCGTGCGGCAGCCAACAGGGCATCGTCGCTAATGTGGACCTTGTGGTGGGCCTCGTAACGATCCCGCAAGCCTCGTAGCATGTCGATGGTTGCCTCTACCGAGGGCTCCTCAACAAAGACGGGCGCGAAACGGCGCTCCAGCGCGCCGTCCTTCTCAATGTATTGACGGTACTCATCCAATGTGGTGGCGCCAATGCATTGCAGCTCGCCCCGGGCGAGGGCCGGCTTGATCATATTCGAAGCGTCCAGCGCGCCTTGAGCATTGCCCGCGCCAACCACGGTATGAAGCTCATCGATAAAGAGGATGTTCTGACCTTCCGAGCGCTGACTTTCCTCCAGGATTGACTTGAGTCGCTCCTCGAATTCGCCCCGGAATCGCGTTCCCGCGACCAGCGCCCCGAGGTCTAGAAGCAGCAGGTTTTTCTGCTTTAAGATCTCCGGCACATCCGCACTGGCGATCTTCTGAGCAAGTCCCTCCACAATCGCGGTCTTGCCCACACCCGCCTCCCCAATCAGCACGGGATTGTTCTTGGTGCGGCGGACCAGGACCTGGATCACGCGCTGGATCTCCATATCCCGCCCTATCACCGGATCCAACTTCTGCTCGCGTGCTAACTGGGTCAGATCGCGACTGTAGCGCTCCAAGGTTCGGAACTTAGTCTCGGCGCGGGGGTGATTCACCCGCTGTCCTCCCCGCATGTCCTGGATCTTGTCTCTCACGCGCTCGGTTGTGATGTTCTGTTCCTGCAGAAGCCTAGAGACCGGGGTGTTCTGCTCCTGTGTTATCGCCAGCAACAGATGCTCCGTGGAGATGTACTCGTCTTTGAGTCGTGTGGCTTCGTCCTGGCCTAGATCCAAGATGCGTTTCATCCGAGGCGTGATAAAGACCTGTTGGTTTCCCCGGGCACCGTAGATGCCAGGACGAGGATTCTGGCGCAGAAGTCTGTCGAGCGTCTCCCCCATGTCGACAGGATTGGCTCCGAGTTCTTCGAGGATTTCGGGCACCGCGCCGTTCTGCTGTTGAATGAGCGACAGGAGCAGGTGCTCCACGTCAACTTGGCTGTGCCCGTAGCGAGTCATGAGTTCCACAGCTCTCTGAGCTGCTTCCTGTGCCCGTTCGGTAAATCTATCAAAACGCATCGTGTCTATGTCTCTCCCGTCATAATCGACGACAGCAACGAGAAGGCGATAGGCCTAGGTCGTCAGGTGCCCGGTGAGCTTATCCCGCGTGAGTGAGTGCAAACGACGCGACGCAAAAGCAGTGCTGCGCGTTCAACTGCCTCAGGGTCACGCCGATTTCCGGAACCGGATCGTCACTCGCGCTGTGGAATGCCGACCGTTGGCATGCTTGACAAGGCATCCCGTGCTGCAGCTTGCTCTGCCATACGTTTGCTGGCGCCCGTTCCTTCGCCTGCAACCTCGTCACCTACTAGAACTTGGGCGGTAAAGGTCTTCGCATGGTCCGGCCCTGCCTCATTGACGATCTCATAGGCCGGCGTCTTACCCAACTCAGCCTGAGCCCACTCCTGGAAGCGAGATTTGGCATCCACATAGGATTCAGCTTCCAGAATCGCATTGGCCTTGCGCTCAAACCAGGGCTCCAGGCGTTGCCATACCGCCTCCAGGCCACCATCAAGGTAAAGGGCCCCCACGATGGCCTCCAATGCATCACAGAGATTAGCGGGGCGTTGACCGCCGCCGCTCTCTTCTTCACCACGTCCCAGTCGCAATGCCTCGCCTATTTCGAGGTCCCGGGCAAGACTCGCCAATGTTGTTGTGCGTACTAACGTCGCACGCAGACGAGTCAGCGGCCCCTCTGGAAAGTCAGGATAGGTACGATAGAGCCAAGATGCCACTAAAAAGTCGAGCACCGCGTCACCCAGGAACTCCAGTCGCTGGTTGTGATGGTGTTCGCCGACACCGTCTGGTCCCGCCAATTCTGGATGCTCATGTGCGTAGGAGGGGTGCGTGACCGCAAGCTCGAGCAACGCTGGCTTCTTGAACTCGTAGTTCAGGTTGGCCTGGACCGAGCGCAGGGGATTGTTACTTTTGTCCACAGATTCTCCTCAGACGGTGAGTATCGGAGGGTGGGGCCCACCCTCTTCTGGATTATAGCATAACCGTCCCGAGTGGGTAGTGTCTGACGAAGTAAGCACTGCTTCCTTAGGTCAGGAAACACGACAGGGAGCGTTGGTTTACGCTGATTTCCTGAGACAAGGATACAGTGCGACGAAGCAGGGGACGATCAGGATGCTAACAGAAGCTGTTGTTATCTCTACCCTCTTACTCTACACTGTAGTTGATCATGAGAATGCGCTCAAATAGACCGTCGGGAAGGAGGTCCTTGGCCCAAACGGCCAATCTTTCGTGGAAACGCCCCGCGATGTAGCGGGGTTTGGGGTTGGCCTGCCTCAGGATGCGCATCAGGCTCTCCGCCACAATCTGGGGGGCCGCACCATTTTGCTCATCCTCTTCGATCCTCGCCAGCGTTACATTGCACTGATCCCGATAGGCTTCGTGGCTTTGAGACGCCTCTGTCAGGCAGCGATTTGCCGTGAAGGACGTGCGAATGTCGCCGGGTTCGAGGAGCACGACGTCGATGCCGAAGGACTTGACCTCCATCCTCAGCGATTCCGTCAAGCCCTCCAGGGCGAACTTGGTGGCGCTGTAGATCCCTTGAAAGGGGAGACCCATGCGCCCACCAATGGAACTGACGTTGATGATAAGGCCGGATCCCCGCGCCCGCATCGTCGGCAGTACGGCCTGGCAGGCGCGTAGCGGTCCGTAGAGGTTTGTCTCGAAGGCAGCTTTGGCTTCCTCGATGGACGTGTCCTCGACGGCGCCGCCGTAGCCGAATCCCGCGTTGTTGACGACGATATCGATCCGTCTCCACTCCTCCAGGATTTTCTCAATCCCAGCCTCGACCGATGCTGCCTCGTTGACATCCATCTGAAGCATGCGGACCTTTGCCGTCCCATCCTCTGTGACCCAATCCGTCTGCGGACGACGGCTGGTACCGTAGACGATATAGGGCCCCTCTGCGAGCTTCTCAGCGCAGGCGCGACCGATGCCGGAACTCGCTCCGGTGATCAAGACAACTTTATCCCTCTGATTTTCCATAGCTATTCCATACCCAGACAATCGTAGCGTTTCCATCATCCTAATCAGGACAATCGTCAAGATGCGCAAGCCATCATTATCCTCAATGCAGTCACAAGGGCAAGTCCTATGGTATACTATAGATAGTGCGATAGGATCCGGACGGATGCCTGCCAAAGACATGCGCTTAGGGCTCAAGTGCCTCAGTCCTATATATAGTCAGTCGTCCGACACGCTACGAGATCTGCGCGATCGCTCGGGACGTCCTGGTCGGTTCGGGCCTGGCGGTCCTTGTAGATAGGGGGACAGGGGAAGGTGGAGAAGACCGAATCGAAGCGGCTGCGCGGCGACGCGGAACCCCGCGTCGAGGCTGTGCCGCGCCCCGAAACACTGGGAGAGCACATCGCCCATTGGATATCCCAGCTCGGCAGCCCGCCGATTGTGGCGCTGGCGGCTTTCTGTGTGACCCTTGCCCATCTCGCGACGCCTAGAGCGTGGCTTTGGATGGCGCTCTACAGTTTGCTGGGGTTGGTCGCCCCGTTGCTTTTCCTGGTCTGGCAGCTACGGCGTGGCGATGTCACCGACCTCGACATTCACTTCCGTCAGCAGCGCAAGTGGTCGCTGCTCGTCACCGCCGCCGGGTTTGCGGTGGCGTGGGTGAGTATGTCCTTGGCGCAGGCCCCTGGTCTTCTGTTGTTGATGGTGGGTACCGGGCTGCTGCAATGGATAGCGGTCTATGTCATAAGCTTGCGCTGGAAGATCAGTATCCATAGCGCCTCGGTCTCCGGCGTCGTCCTCTTTGTGCTGTGGGCATTCGGCTTGGGTGCTGTGCCGGTGACGCTGGCGGTGCCTCTGGTGAGCTGGTCTCGCGTCAAGTTGCGACGTCATACGCCAGCTCAGGTGATCGGCGGCATCCTTCTCGGAAGCGCTGCTTTTTCTATTGCTCTGGTTCTGAGTCCGACGGCGCGGACGCCCGGTCTACTGGGGCACTGACGTCGATCGACGACATTCTCAAGGGGGCGACGGGATTTCTCGCTGAAGCCCATACCGGTTTCCTTGAGGCCGCTCACGCTAATGTCGGGCGAACTTCCAATCCACGCAACTTGACTCTCACCTGCGATATTTTAAAATAAGGATATCGGACAAAACCAATCAACGTGGGGAGGGAACATGGTTGCACGCAGAGCATCGGCGGTTTGGGAAGGCGATCTTAAGAACGGTAAAGGCACGATGACCTTGGGTAGTGGTGTGTTTCAGGGCAATTACTCCTTCGCATCCCGGTTTGAAAGCGGGACCGGGACTAATCCTGAGGAGCTGATTGGCGCTGCGAACGCAGGCTGTTTCTCGATGGCCTTGAGCGGGGCATTAGCCAAGGCGGGCTACCAGCCGAAACGCATCTCGACAACGGCCAAAGTGACCCTGAGGGAAGTGGAAGGCGGTTCGGCGATCACAACTGTCCAGCTGGACACCGTCGCTGTGGTACCTGATATCGACGAGGAGACCTTTATGGAACACGCTCAGGGCGCCAAGAGTGGTTGCCCTGTGTCAAAGGCTTTGGCGGGCGTTGAGATCTCGCTTAATGCGGAATTGGAGAGCGCCTAGCTAACGTGATCTGACGCAGACCCCCGGTCTAGGCCGGGGGTTTCACCTACTACTGTGACATGGTGTGTGATGAACCTACCCCGAAAACTAGCGTTGGTCTGTCTTCTCATCCTCTCGGTTGCAGCCGTACTGGTCTGGGTGGATCCCGCGCCTCGCTCTACCGCGGCGGAGACTATCGCGGAGTCCTATCCTAGGCCTGTAGTGAAGTCGGCGCCTGAGCGTACGCTCCTGAGGTTACGCGGCGGAGTCCTGGATCCGCTTCGCGATCCGGTTCCGGCGTCCCTGAACCCCTCGCGAATCCCCTCGCCGGTTCAGCCTGCTCTGCGCTTGATCCAGTTCGCCGGCCCGGTTCAGGGTGCTTGGTACCAGGCCATGGTCGACCGAGAGCTGGAAGTTGTCAGCTACATTCCCGATTTCGCCTATCTCGTCTGGGGCACCGGCGAGGCTGTGACCCGGCTTGGTATTGATGCGCCCGTGCGCTGGCATGGAGTGTACCACGGCAACTACGCCCTCCATCCTGACCTGCAGGCCTTATGGCTTTCCTCGGAGGCCGGTGAGACGGGACGCGTGAACGTCGCCGTGCAGCTCTACCACCATGAAGGCGTCAAGCACTCACTGGCTGCTATCGACGGACGGGTTATGCGTGTCTTGCGACCAGCCTTTAGAATTCGAGACCTGACTACGCTGGGAGTTGAGGTAGCGACGGCGGATCTTGTGTGGCTTGCGACCTTGCCTGATGTGGTCAGCGTCGAGCCGTTGGTCACGCCGCAGCTTCTTGACGAGGTACAGGGACAGATCATCGCGGGACATCTGACCACGGACGGAACGGCGCCCGCCGGCGTTGGCTATCTACAGTGGCTGACCGCGACCGTGGGCTTGACGACCACGCCCTCCGCTTATCCGATCGTGGATGTCGCAGATGACGGCGTTGATGACGGAGACGATGTGCCCACACACCCTGATTTCTATGAAGCCGGGGACATCCAACGACCGGATCGGCTTGCCTACAACGCGAATTGGACGACGGACCCTACAGCCGACGGTGGTGGAGGCCATGGGACGATCAACGCCGCGATTGTGGGCGGCTACAACGGACGATCGGGTTTCCCGTACGAGGACGACGAGGGTTACAACTACGGCTTGGGTATCAATCCCTTTGGCCGGGTCGGCGGCTCCAAGATCTTTGGAAATACCAGCGGTTGGGCTTTCCCTGACTATACAGAGCTTGTCGGCGTCGCCTATGCTTTGGGTGCACGCATCATCTCCAATTCGTGGGGGGATGATGCGTCGTCAGGCCGGTATCTGATCGAAGACCAAACCTATGACGCGTTGGTTCGGGATGCGGATGCTACGATACCGGGCAATCAGGAGGTCACGATCGTCTTCGCGGCCGGCAACAGTGGCTACAGCGGCTCTGGCACGGTGGGCTCTCCGGGCAACGCCAAGAACGTCATCACCGTTGGGGCTTCGGAGAGTTATCGCCCGACCTGGATCGATGGGTGTTTCGTCGGGCCGTCCGGCGCCGACAGTGCATCGGACATGGCCTCTTTCTCAAGCCGGGGCCCCACGGACGACGGTCGTGTCAAACCCGAGATCGTGGCGCCCGGTACCCACATCCAAGGCGCGGCCTCGCAGACGCCGAACTATACCGGTGACTTCGTCTGCGACGCTTACCACCCCTCCGGGCAGACGCTCTACGCGGCGTCCTCCGGCACGAGTCACGCGACGCCTGCCGTAGCGGGCGCGGCCTCGCTGTTGTTCCGCTACTACCAGGACGCGTTCGATGCGGAGCCGCCCAGCCCGGCGATGGCGAAGGCTTACCTGGTCAACTCGGCGCGATATCTGGACGGCGAAGGCGCCGCGGACACGCTTCCCTCGAATCGACAGGGGTACGGGGCGGTCGATCTCGGCATGGGGTTCGACGATGTGCCCCGGGTGGTTGAAGATCAGCAGGTGCTTCTCCGGGAAACCGGCGAGTCTTACGTGCTTAAAGGCCACGTTGCCCGGACTGACCGCCCCTTTAGGGTGACACTATCATGGACTGACGCGCCGGGCTCCACCGTCGGCGCTGCATACGTGAATGATCTCGATCTAGAGGTCACGGTTGGTGGTCTTTCGTACCGAGGTAACGTCTTCTCCGGCCCGCTTTCCGTCTCCGGCGGAGCCTTCGATCCGCGGAACAACGTCGAGAGCGTCTTTCTGCCTGCCGGCGTCCAGGGAACTTTTGTCATCACGGTTACGGCGAGCAACCTGGCCGGTGATGGGGTGCCGGGTAACGCCGATGCCACCGACCAGGATTTCGCGCTCGTCTGCTACAACTGCGCGCTCCAATCCTCCTTCCATCTAGACGTCATTCCCCTGACACAGGAGATCTGTCAGCCGTCGACCGCTGTCTACACGGTGACCACAGCGTCGATCGGCGGTTTCAGCGGCAGTATCTTACTCGATGCAAGAGGATATCCTGCGGGGACAACGGCGACGCTGGTGCCCAATCCCATTGGCGCGGACGCGTCGAGTTTGCTGACGATCCGTGATACGGATCTGGCGCCACCCGGGCATTATACCGTAAGTGTGCGGGGCGTCGC
>JBNGDU010000120.1:3654-29643 GCA_049975025.1 Anaerolineae bacterium | reverse complement strand
GCCAGAGCCAGAACGCGCCAGTTGAAGTCAATCCACCCGAGCTCACGATTGAGATAGAGCGATGGATGATCGTAATCGGCGCCCTCAGGCACAGGGCGCGGGGACACGGCCGTGGGAGGACACAGAAAAGGTTCCTCTCGCACGAACCGTGTAGCATCCCTGGGCAGACTGGAGTCACCGCAGGTCACAACCTCACCCCCCTTGTCGTTGCTTCACGTCAGGCCCGCCAATCGATCGGCGGGGCCAATCGAACACTACACCTCGTCTGGATGCAAACGCGCCAGACGCTCAGCGTGGTGCGCTCGCCCCGTCGCGCGGAGACGCTCCAGATACTTCGGCAGTTGGTAGCGTGTATGCGAAGGACCGCCTTCCCGCAGAACGGTCATCAACGGATCCACGTTGGTGCGGCTGCGCAGCATCATGACATGCTGCCAATCGGCCAACATCCCCATGGCTTTGTCGACCAACTCAGGGTGCTCCGCACCGATATCGCGTTGCTCATAGGGATCTTGGGTGAGATTGAAGAGCATGACCGGTTCCAGGTTCTTGTGCCCATCGTGATAGGTCCTCAGGCACATGTAGTCCTCACCGCCATCCCGGAAGCGCACGCCTCTTTGCACCGACCATGCACCCTGACTGACGATGAGGTACTCGCGTCCATCTTCGTCCCCGGCTTCGAAGGCATCGGCAAAGGAAACGCCGTCCCAAGTCTCGGGCACCTCACCGCCTACCATCTCGATCAAGGTCGCTGCCCAGTCGAAGTGGTAGTGCAAGGCGTTGTCCACCCGCCCTCCGTCGGTCACACCGGGCCAGCGGATCAGCAACGGGACCCGGGAGACGGAATGATCTGCCGTCTGATGATCGCCCCAGATGTCAAACTCGCCCTGCGCCTCGGCGTGGTCGGAGCTAACGATAATCACCGTATCGTCGAGTATCCCTTGCGTCTCCAGCGCATCGAGCAGCTTGCCCACCCACATGTCCGCATACCAGATGCCGGTATCGTACCCGTCAATCCAGCGTTTGACGGCCTTCATGGAATCCAGTTGCGATGGCACTCGCGGCCAGCGGGGGTCCTCGCGAGACTCGTAGCCCCCGGGCTCCTGAGCGCTATGCGGTCCGAAACTGTCCCACGCCTTCTGCCGCATCTCCTCAGTGTACCAGCCCGGCAGCGGTTCGTCCTCGAAGGGATTGCCGTATTCCATCGGTGTGCGATAGGGTGTATGCGGGTCCCAGACGTTAACGTGCAGGAACCAACTGTCCTCCTGACCTCTGCGCTCAATCCAATCAATCGCTGTCGGCACGACCTCGTCGGCGCGCTCTAAGCCGCCGCTGCCGGGATTGTGCATCTCCCGGTAGCCGGCGTACCACTCCCAGGCAGCGTGACGCTCGCCAAATGGGCTGACAGTCGCGGTGTAGAACCCCGCCCGCCGCAGGGCGGACATCCACGAGGTAGCGGCGAAGGAATCTCGGAAGCCGCGGGGCTCGCCATCGTTGAAAGGATCCGCCGACGAACCCATATGCCCAACGACGCCGGTGCGGAAGCCGTGACGCCCGCTCCACAGCGCCGTCCGAGACGGCAAGCACGGCGCGTCGCTGACGTAGTTGTTCTCGAA
This sequence comes from Anaerolineae bacterium, assembly GCA_049975025.1. Classification (GTDB taxonomy): domain Bacteria; phylum Chloroflexota; class Anaerolineae; order B4-G1; family SLSP01; genus PWVB01. Next base: position 28,030 of record JBNGDU010000120.1, on the reverse strand, counting down.
ACGCACCGCATCGCGTGCGATGCGGTCGATGTTGGGACTGGTCTCTCGATGGTAACCGTAGCACCCCAGGTGATCCGCTCGCAAAGTGTCAATATCAATGAAGAGAATACGCATGAGTCGATAACCTCCTGTCTGGCGAAGTTCCCGGATAAGGAAGATAGGTGATTCCATCCTCATGATAGTGTAATCGGACGCAACGAAAGCGCCAATACGCGTCGCCTGCGCCACGCGCACGATCACCCTACCAGAGCCCGGCCTCAGTTGCCGCGATGCACGATCAGCCGACTGCCATCGTCCACGCAAATTGGCGCGGAGAAGACCAGTCCCCCCTCGATGCGATCGCAGGCCGGGGCATCACCGCACAGCGAGACGTCCATAATCTCTCCCGCCTCAACGAAAGGCAGGTCCAGAGCGTTGAGCCGTAGGGTCCCCTCGATGACCAACACCTCAACCCGCTCCGGCGTGACCGAGACGGTACCCCAACCGGCATCCAGGGACCAGAAACACCGGAAGGTGCCGTCCTCCGACATGATGGGATCGAAACCGACACGGCCCGCCGCCATATCGAAGGTGAACCCACTGAAGGCGTTGAGCAGCGCATAGCTGGCCATGGAGCGCGCGTAGTTGCTGCCACACTCAAACTCATTCCAGGGGTTGCGACGCTCACCGTCGTACCGGTCGCGCACCGCGCGGACGACGGCCATGCCCTCGTCCACAAGTCCCGACTGAATCATCTGAATCGCCGCCGCGTACTCGAAACCGTGCATCGCCTCCTGGGCATAGGGCACGGGGATCACCGGTTTGCGCCGTCCCTCCGGCCAATCACAGATCACAAGACCCGCTTCGTCATTGAGTCCAAAGACGCGGCACGGGTTAAAGTGGTCTCTCAGAGGATCCTTGAAGTTATGGGCGAAGATAGCTGAGAGCGCCCTTCGGACCTGCTCCGGATCGAAGAGATCACCCAGACCGTAGAGGTTCGCGTGCCACTGGGCCAGAACCTGATCGATCCCACACCCCTCACCGATCTGGTATTTGAGCTCTCCGTGCTCCTCATCCCAATAGGACGCCAGCGTGTGCCCTACCATCGAGCCCTCGCCTCCGGCATAGGGCTCGAGGACGGCTTTGTCGTCCAGGTCCACCATCTGATGGTAGTAAGACCCGTTGAAGAGGTGTTCGTCGACCCAAGCCTTACCTCGCTCGTAGATCTCGCTGTACTCGGCGGCGGTCTCGACGTCCTCGAGATGGTCAGCCATCTCGGCACCTGCTTTAAGCGCGCCCAGATAGAATCCTGTGAGCCAGGCGTTGGGTCCGAAGAGCTCCATATCCAGCGTATGGTGTTGTCTTCCCCACAACACGCCGGTCTTCTCCGGATCCCAGCGATCTTTGTTCTCATCCGACCAAGCGAACTCGATGGAACGCTTAATGGATGGCCAGAGCGACGCCAACCATTCACTGTCACCGCTGATCTTCCAATCGCGATAGGCCTTCATCACATCGCCAAACTGACCATCGGCACACGGGCGAAAGCTCGCCGGGCCGATTCCAAGCGGCAACTGGAGCCGGAAGGGCATCCCGCCGTCCGGTCGCTGATTGTAAGCATAATCGGCATCGCGCACCGAGCGCTCAAGCGCCGGGAAGAGGAAGGGCAGAGCCTGTGCGTAATTCCAGACGTGGGTGCAGGAACCTTCGCAGCATCCGGCGTTCGGATGGCAACCCTCAAATCCATAGAACGTGCCGTCCTCCAATCGCATCACCGTCGGGCTCTTGAGCACCGACAGATTAGCAGAGACGGCATCCAGCGCAGCGGGCGGTAGGTCGGAGCCGAAGAGCGCCGCTTGGAAGTTCCGCGTGCGCTCATAGAGGCAGTCCCAATAGGCCAGGGCGTAACGGGCGCTGGCCTCCGAATCTTTGAAGAGAAAGGCGTAGTAGTTGCGCCAGCGATTGGCGATGTCTTTCTGACACGCACATGCCGCTGCATCCGGATTCCAGTCATTGGACCGGTTGGGGAAATGCCAGGCGATGACGAAGCGGACGCGCCCCGTCTCGCCAGGCGGCACGTGGACGCGGACAGCCAAGGTAGCGGGATTGTCCTCTCCAGCCTCCTCCGGCGGATACCGGCGGTTGGTGAGAGTCCCGGGTGCGGTGAAATCGCGCCAGTAAACCTCAAGATCGTCGAACCAGCGTCCCCGGAACCAGTACTCCTGATAGCTCACGTCATCGGGGGAGATGGTCGCGTGTTCGCCACAAGCGGCGTCCTCATCGCAGGCCTCATCGGATAGCGCGCCGGTCGCCAAGGTCAACGTCCCGTAGTCCAGGTCATCGGGATCCAGACCATCAGAGCTAAGATGGATCCAGTGGTTGCGATAGGTCCTTCCATAACGGTTGACGTTATTCGCGGGCAACGGATTGTTCAAAGTACCGGCTATGGTATAGGTAAGGTACGCGTCCGTGGAATTCTCGACCGCGATTTCAAAGAACGCCGCCGGAATCCCGGAGTCTCGATCATTCAAGGGGATAAAGGGATTGAAAGCCGTCATCGTCACCTGACCGGGGAAGGTATCGTCGACAAAGGAGAGCTCCGCGATGGGAAACTGCCCGCGAAAGACTACATCGCGGAAGTGAGGCACCCCGGTCAGGTACTCCCGAGGGGGACCGAAACCGAAGGACTGAAATCTCGCCCTGCTAAGGCTCCCGATATACGGAGGCCGAAGGTCCCCGTTCAACACCCGAGCGTCGAGTACCTCGTCATCACGCTCGGCCTTGATGGCAAAGTGTGAGAAACCGTTGACGCTGCCCTTGTTGGGATGGTTGAAGATCTCCCAATCAACCAGCCGCCCATTTCCCGCCAGCCCGATGCAACCGGTCCCTATTCCCCCCAAGGGAAAGGAGATCTCGCCGATCCTCCGCCCGCGATAGACAAAACGGTCCTTTTCCATCAATTCCGCCCCTTCCATGCTTTTTTCTATGGCTAACTCAGGTCCACCAATGGCTCAAGACGATCGATCGTCGCCTTCACGAAGGACGCATCCGGTGTCGTCAACTCGATAGCGTCATGAGGACAGACCTCGACACAGCGACCACACCCGCGACACGCGGCGCTGATCCGCGCCTTGCCTTCCACCAACTCAATCGCATCCACAAAACAAAACAGATGTCCTGCGTGCACGCCCCACAACCGAGGCATCGGTCGGTCACCGTGACCGAGACGCCGGGCATACGGGTCACATTCTCGCTGATCCCGGGCGGCAGGCTGGGCAAGACACGCCACAGACAGCAGCAAGGACAGCAGTTGCAGACGGTCAGCAGTTTACCCGAGGGTCCGACGCCCATCCAGACGTTGTCAATTCGATTCCGTCCCACCATATGGACCAGCCCCGCCTCGCGGGCCCGGGCCAGATGGGCGTGCGCCTCCTCACGCGTCGTCAGATGTCCCAGGCGAGGGTTGATGCCGAGCACAGCCTCACCCATAAACAGACAACCCAGATCGATCGGATAGTCCTCGCAACCCTCCGCTTCCCGGCAGAAACACGTGTTCATGATCCACAGATGACGGGCCTGCTCCACAAAATGACCGACCACCTCGGAAGGTAAGACCATCTGCTCCGGAGCCGATACCGGCTGATGGATCTGAATCACGCGGTCCTTGGGAAGATAGACGATATCATCGCCCCTAAATAGGTAATGATCGACGAACTTGCCGAAGAGTGGCACCCGCCGGGCCATCTCCGCAATCTGGAAACGAGAGGGAAAGGCTCGCTGAATAAGCTTGACAACCCATATTGGTCGTGACATAGTAGCTCCCACAATATTGGTCTGTATCGGCAAACCCGGCCCGGCACTCCGCCGATTATAACCGGGATAAGACTGGAGACAAAACCTGCGCATTCTATCAGCTAAACTGTTACCGAAGCGTGCTATGGTTCTATCAAATGTAAATGTTACCGAAGGAAGAGCCATGGCCCGACAGAAAAGATGACCACCAGTGAACGACGTAAGTATTTACGCATCATGCAACCACGCTATCAGCGAGCCGGTCGAGCTGAAAAGAGTGCGCTGCTCGACGAAATAGAAGAAGTGACCGGTCTGCACCGCAAGAGGTTGATCCGGCTGCTGAATGGCGATCTGAAGCGTCATCGGCCCGCCGCCGCCGAGGACCGAAGTACGGGCCGGAGGTGGATGAAGCGCCGGCGTTGATCGCCACACCGTTCGCCTCCTCCCGCTTGTGAGGATGGCGCAGAGCCAATAGCGCCGGGCGGCTTGCGGCAGCTGCTACTCGTTTGGTGCGAGGATCCACTCGAAGTCCGCCTGTCGCTTAGCCACCTCTGTTTCGATCTTCGCCTCTGGGAGACAACCACGACGAGCGGTTAAACTCATTGGTCTCGACGGGTTGCACCGCGTGCCCAGTTGAGTTCCCGTACCAAAATACCGAGGTAGGATCGAAAAATCCGTGACCCTACCTCGACAGCTGAGTCATTCTAACCGCTGAACTTACGCGGTTTGCAGCCAAGTCGGAACCTCAAGGTCGAGGTGTTCGGCAGCCGCGATCAGGTTATGGACAGTGCCATCGGGCAGCGGAATACCATGTTGGCGGCGGTGCGCATCCACACGGTCCTCCGGCTCTCCGGGCACGAGGATCTCCTCGACCCCCTCGGCCTTGGGCAAGCCCTTGATCTGCGTAATCAGCGCATCCACATCTTCCTTGTAGGTCGCCAGGTCCGTGAGCATGTCAAGGTTGACCGCCGTCAGGAAGCTGTTCTGGGTGCCGGGGCGCAGCGACTCCCCGGAGAGGACCGGCGCAAGCAGCGGATTCCCCACCGCGAGGCTCGCCAACGTCTCGAACATCATCGCCAGCCCGGAGCCCTTATAGCCCCCGGACGGCAGCAGGGCTGCCACCTCGTGAGGGTCGGTCGTTACCCGTCCCTCGGCATTCAACGCCCATCCTTCCGGAATCCCCACGCCCTTATCGATCGCCAATGAGACCTTTCCACCCGCCGCGACGCTGGTCGCCATATCCAGCACCAGTGGGGGATGCTCGTCCGCGGGTACAGCGATCGAGATAGGACTGTTGTGCACGCCCCGGACCTTCGCACCGTAGGGTGCCATATTCGGCGGGTTGCAGACGACGGCGACGCCGGCGAACCCGGCCTCGGCAGCCATCAGGGTATAGTAGCCCATGGCGCCCTGATGGGTGGTGTTGCGGATCGACATCCAGCCGATCCCCACCTCCTTGGCCTTGGCGATCGCCCGCTCCATTGCGAACGTCGTGACCACCGGTCCGAACGCCCAATCCGCCTCGATCAGGGAGAGCGCAGGGGTGTCCTTGACCACCTGGATATCCGGCCTGGGATTCATCCCACCCTTCTCAATGCTGGACAAATACGAGGGAATCCGCAAGACGCCGTGGGAGTCGATCCCTCGCAGGTTGGCCCACACCAGAACCTCAGCCTCGATCGCTGCATCCGACGGCGGCATGCCGGCCGCCACAAAGACCTCTGTCGTAAACGCCTGAAGATCCTTCCAATCGACCCGCTTCATCATCCTGATCCTCCCGGTTTCTCTAAACTACTTCAAATGGAGACGCATCGCCTGCCCGCCAAACATCTGGATCATCTCTTCAGCCGGCATTTCGGCGACGCCGTACTGACTCTCATAGTGATTGAAATGGCTGATGGACTCCTCCTCACCGTCACCCTCCAACGGGCCCTCCCATCCAAAGGTCAGGGTCTCGCCACGCATACGCGTAGAGGGCAAAAGAATAGGGATGTGGGAGCGAGAAGTCGACGAAGTCGACGAAGACGTCGCCGCTCGGTCCTGCCGCCACCTCAAAATCCGAGCCATCGCCGAGCAGGCATTGGAACGTCACCGCTCGGTCGCCAAGGGCGTGAAGCTTGAGCCTGGCCTCGTGCCGGTCGTTGTACTCGCGCAGCACCAGAACGTAGCCCCCATCTTCACGTATCGACTGGAAGCCGGTCCAGCCTGTGCCGGAGGGTTCCTCACCCATGGGAAAGATCTGACCTTCGTGGAGCCGGACCTGATGCTGCCGATAGCTTCGTAGCAGGGACGAGATCTCGTAGGCCGACTCCGGAAGACCGGTCGCCTCGAACCAGGCCAGGGGCTGGGCCACCATCGTGATGGCGAAGGCGTAGGCGAACGGCACACGCGTCGGCGCCAGTGGATCGTCGGCCCTATAATGGTCGGCGTTCCGCCAGACGTTGAGAAACTCGATCTGTAGGTTCTGCGGTGGTACGTAGTGAGAGAGCATCCAGAGGTTGCGCAGCGTCCAATGCGGATAGTAGTTGGCCCAATCGGTGTAGCGGTTCTCCAGGAAGACGTTGCCATACTCATTGAAGTAGTGATAGCCGTAGCGTTGGCCCGCCGTGACATCCAGGTTGAAGACCACCTCGTCGTCCGTGGCTGCCCGCACCGCATCGAACAGCCGTCGCAGATTGACCTCCGCGCGCTTATCCGGGACCTGCACACCGTCGATCTTGAAGGTCCGGATCCCGTAGTCGCGGTAGAGCCCGATGAGTGTCTCGGCATCGTCTCGCCAGTGCGCGTAGCTCCCGTCCTTGCTGGGGTTAAACCAAAGACAGGTCTCGATGCCCAGCTCACGCCCACGCGCTACGACCGGTGCCAATCCATCGGGGAAGCGTTCGGGATGGGGCGTCCAATAGTCGGGGTTGTCCCAGATCCGCTCCAAAGATCCGCCCTCGAAGGCGGAGTTGCTGGACCTGCCCCACTGCCAGCCGTCGTCGAGCTGCAGATGAGTGACCCCCAACCGCGCCCCCGCCGCGAGCTCCGCCAGAGCAAAGGACTCGCTGATGCGAGTGTCCTGACCCCGGTCGCCCCAGATGTTCATCATCACCATCTCATCCCGGTCGGGCTGGTGGATGCGTAGCTGCTCCTGATAAGTGCGCAGTGCCTGGAGGCGCCCCAGGTCTCCATTGCCCGTGACGCCGGTGACGAAGCCATAAGCGCGAGTCCACGTCTCGAGGTCCAGATCATCGATACCCAGACCGCCCCCCACCAACTCGACCTCCCCAATCTGCACGACGAAGTCGTGGCCCGGGTAACGAAGCTGGGCATCAGCGCACGGCGCTTCCTTCAGGACAAATAGACCGCGATCTTGCAGCACCTCGTCCAGGAAAAGCAAGTTGCCCACCAGCCGCATGGGGAAGCGATAGGGCAGAATCGCGCGTTCGTGCACCAGGGTGTTATTGCGGTCCGTCACGTCGAAGAACCGGACCGCGAGAGCGCGCCAGTGTACGCGCGGAAGGGACAGTCGCTCGAGCACAAGGGCTGAGCTCAGATCCTCAGCATGGCCACGGAAGTAGAGGTCGCACGCGATCGCAGGACAACCTGGATAGAGGCGGAAGACTCGTTTGATCTCCAAGCCGTCCAGAGACGTGACCACCTCGGCGCGCAGGTGCGCGGGCGTGCAGGAGGTCGCGGGGTGTTCCATCAACTCCAGACCGCCCTCCCCGGCAGCATCGACCGTCCGCCCCGGGAACATATCGGGCGCCGCTGCATCGAGGTCCCATCCGTGGCCCCGCATGAGATCCTCGATCCGCAGGCCGATCAGATGGCCATTGTTCCATTTGTACAGCCGCCTGATGCGGTCATTCTCAAGCGCTAAAATCCCATCCTCCAGCTTCACATGACAAGTATCCATGCGCTCCTCCCGAAAACCCTGAGGCAAGCGCCCCCTTTACCGATGTCGAGCGGCGATCTAGGCGAAAACCTCATAGGCGAGAGCTAAGCCAGCCGGCGATGAAGGCACCCTGCTTCTCCCGGACATGCTCCTTGAAGTGCACGTGGTCCGCGTATATTTCGTCGCCCAGATTCCGTGTGAACGTATGGAGATCGATGATCGGCACGCCGTAGTCGCGCATGATCTCATCGGCTGCCCGGTTATAGGCATCGCAATCGGCCGCGAACCGATGAAACGCCATCCCTTCCCGGTTGTGCACGGCCTCATCACACGGGGTCGTGCGAATCCAGACCAGCTCCGGGCCTATCTCCCGCACGAGAGCGATCAAGGCCTCGAGATTCGCACGGTATGACGCAAGCGGCACCTGTTTCCGGCCCGTCCGGGGATCGCTGCGGAGGTCCCAAAGGCCACAGTTCAACAGCAGGAAGTCCGCCGCGATGCCGCCTGCCGCAGCTTTGGCCTTGAGAAAAGCCAAAACCATCGAGGAGTCACCACCGTTAGCCCGCGGCGGCCAATCGAGATCCAGCGGCACTTCCTCCTCGGCCGTCTTGCGAGCGTACGCCATAATGCCCTGCAGATACCGCTCCAGATAGGGTCCGTACTGAATCGAAATGCTGTCACCCAGGACATAGATCTTCTTCATCGATCTCCTCTCGCGCTTGCGAACCTCGACAAACTAGGCCGTCCTCTCTGGTCAGGTCCATTACGTCTTCGGCGTCTTCTCCACAGTGACGACGTTGTTGAATAGCTGCGCATTGGGCACCAGGACCCTGCGTTCTTCGGTGTCGAGGATGGTATAGCGCATGTCGATATCGACCACGATACCGCGGTGGCCCGCCACGGCGATCTGATCCTCACGCTCGAAAGGACGGTACGCCAGGATCAGAATGCCCGCCAGGTAGTTGGAGATGGCGTCCTTGAGGGCAAAACCGACGGCAAATCCTACCAGGCCCAGGCTGGCGATCAACGCCGCGATATCGACCCCCATCGTTCCGAGCGCGGTCAACGCTCCCAAGGTCAACAATGTGATGTGCACAGCCTGCTCGATCAGCTCCTCGACGTCGCGGTTCAGCTCGTGACGTTTGAAGATCCTCCGCACGATCCGGCGCACCAGACAACCCGCCGCCCAGAAGATCAGAAAGACCACCAATCCGGCGGCAAACTTAGGTAGAAAGAGCAGAATCTGGTCGCCGATATCGGAGAAGCTGACCACCATCTCTCGCACCTGTTCATCGCCCATAGACACCTCCTGATGATAGAACCACCGACCGTCACGAATTGTGTGAAGAGTCTCGACCTCACTCCTAAGTCCGCAGTCCGATGGATCGCGTTGATCCTCACCGGGCTCTCCGGTCTCCTGGAACTCGGTGTCCTTACTATCGCCGCCCTTACCGGCAGCTTCTTCCGGATGGTCGCCATCGCGGTCGGATTATGCCTAGCGGCAACCCGCATCAGCGGCCTCTAAACCGCCAAATCGCGATCCATCGCGGTCCGGGAAATAGATCGCGGTCATCATCCGCGGCCCGGGGTCGGATACCTCCATTCGGCAAATTAGCGCTTCTGAGTTACCATGACGCCCAACCTAACCCAGGAGCGCTAACATTATGAACCAGTTCTTCTCAGGCAACTACGATGGCGAGCCCTTTCGGCTCTTTGGCACGCCGCACCTGGTGGCCCTCACCGTCGTCGCGCTTATCAACGTCGCCCTCATTGCGGCGGGTCGCAGGCTGCCGGACCGCTGGCGCGCTCCGATTCGCTATGCACTGGCCGCCATCCTGATCATCGACGAGGCTCTCTGGCACTGGTGGAACTGGTCCACGGGCCAATGGTCTCTCCAGAAGACGCTGCCCCTGCATCTATGCAGCGTGCTGGTCTTCCTCAGCGCCGCGATGCTGGTCACCAAGAGCTATGCTATCTTTGAGTTCACCTACTTACTCGGGATCGCCGGGGCGCTGCAGGCGCTCCTCACACCAGACGCCGGGCCCTACGGCTTCCCGCACTTCCGCTTCTTCCAGGTGATGGTCTCTCATGGCGCCATCGTCACCGCCGCCGTCTTTATGGCCACCGTGGAGGGCTACAGGCCCACCCTACAATCCATCAAGCACGTGCTAATCCGGGGCAACATCTACGCCCTTGTCGTGGGCGTTATCAACGCGCTCATCGGGAGCAACTATCTTTACATCGCCCGAAAGCCGGAGACGGCAAGTCTCCTGGACGTGCTGCCGGCCTGGCCGTGGTACCTGCCCATCCTGGAGTTGCTGGCGCTGCTGATGATCGGCCTGCTCTACCTACCCTACGCTATCCAGGACTTGAGAGCCAAACGCCCGGCACGACAACCGACGACTTAAGCCAAGCAGAAGGTGGTTCATCTCGTCAATCGAGTATGCAACAGAGCGCTAAGGCGCTAAGCCTAATCGCTCATACTGCTCCGGCGGCGCGTCACTAGCCTTCATCAGCTTCACCATTAGCTCGATCATCCGGGACTCGACCGCCGGGTCTTCAAGAGGATGCTCCTGCTTCGGATCGGCCTCCACATCGAAGAGCAAATCGCCGAAGCGATGTATATCGCGCCAGCCGCCGCCCCGACCTGGGATTTTCATCGTACGACATCCCTTCGTGAAGTTAAAGGGCTCGGCGAGCTCGATGGTCTGCAACTCGTCCACGTCAAACGTGTGCCGCATATGGGTTGGCATCAACGTGTACTCGTAGAGCGGCGTGTTGGCTGCCGAGGCGGGCGCTCGCATGTAGACATAACGCCCGTCGGTCACGTTGACGTGCCCGCCATGCAAGCCGAAGAGCATGCCTTTACGCAGCGGCGTCTCCGAGTTCAGGGACTCGGTCAACGAAATGCCCTGCATATCACCGGTCAGTGGCACATCGAAGAAATCCAACAGCGTCGGGCCCCAGTCGATGTTCTGTACCAGCGCATCGCTGCGCTCGCCCTTACGCTCAATCCGGGGGTCCCAGAGGAAGAGCGGCGTGTGAGCCACCTCCTCGTAGAAAGGCTGCACGCACTTGGCCCACCAATCATGCTCCCCCAGCAGGAAGCCGTGGTCGGTGCAGATGATCAGCAGCGTGTCGTCCCACATCTCCAGCTCGTCCATCAGATCCAGGACTTTGCCGAGATATTTGTCGCACATGCTGATCAGCGCTGCGTTCTCATACCGCACGTGCTCCACCGTCTCCGGCGTCTCCTCAACCTCTCGATAGGGAGGCCAGTCGAAGTGGGGTCCGCCGTACTCGTGGGGATAGAGATCCTTGAAATGCTGCTGCGTAAAGTAGGGCTCGTGGGGATCGAAGGTCTCGATGTGGAGGAACCAGCTGTCCTCTTCAGCGTTGGTCCGCATGAACTCCAACCCCATCTCGAAGGTCTTGGCCTGTGGCTGGAGCTTCTCATCCTTCATATAGGCACGGTTCACCCAATCCTGGCGCCACATCTTGCCCGAGCGATCGCCGACGCTCTCCGGGATCTCGGGGTCCGCGACCATGCCTTTCCAGGGGTCGCCCTCCTGCCCCCGACTGGCCTCCCAACTGGTGTAGCGGGTATGGTAGGTACACCCACCCTCCTCCCAGTAATGGTAGTGGTCGCTGACAAGATGGGTGTAGATGCCGTGTTGCTCCAGGATCTCCGGCACCGAATCATCGAAGGGCTCCAGCGGCCCCCAACTCCGGTGGAGGAAATTATAGCGTCCGGTGTGAAACTCCCGGCGGCAGGGCATGCACGGCATGCTGCCGACGTAGCTGTTGTCAAAGACCACGGTCCGCTCTGCCAATCGCTGGAAGTTGGGCGCGTGGACCCAATCACAGCCGTAGGGCGGCAGCATATGCCGGTTCAACGAGTCAAACATCACCATAATCGCGCGTTTCTTGTGTGGCAACGGAGCTTCTCCTTCCGGTAGGGTCTCGGATTTACTGGACATCCAAACCTCCTGAGATAATCACATGGTCTGTCTCAAGGATACTCAGATGGTCTCGCTTCGCAACCTTGAGGGAGCGCCGGGGTGCGTTTTAGCATTTGAGCAAGATCGAGCTACTGAACAGCTTCCGCGCGACGGGTCATCTCCTCCTGCTCGACAGGCGCCAGTTCCACGAAGCGCGCGTTGAAGCCCGCGACGCGCACGAGCAGGTCGGCGTAGCGCTCAGGATGCACCTGGGCATCGCGCAGCGTGTCCGGATCCAGGACGGCGACCTGGAGCTCCTGACCGCCGCCGGCGAAGAAGGTCTCGACCAGCGATAGCAGCGCCGATTGCATCTCCGGACGTCGCCATTGCGCGGCAGGTAGGGTGAGGTTCAGGTTGGTGCCGCCGCGATAGTTTCGCGCCGGGTCGAGTCTAAGCACGCTGTTGAGCACGCCGGTAGGCCCTCTGCTGGCTGTGCCCGACTCCGCACCGACGCTATCCGCCACCGGTGTGCCGGCAAATCGACCGTCCGGTGAGGCCGAGATCCGCCAACCGTCGAAGTAGTGCAAGCTCCGCACGACGTGACAGACCATATGGGGAGCGCTGCCCATCTCGTTGTCCACGTTATCCAACACGCGCCGGCGCATCGCCAGGAGCCGTTCGGCAAAGCGGTCGACGCGAGGAATGTCATTGCCCCACTTCGGCGCCCCCCGCAGCCGCAGCCGGAGATCCTCGGCACCCTCGAAATTCCGCCGCATAGCTTCCACAAGCTCAGCCATTGACGCGGCGCGCTCCTCAAAGACCACCGTCTGAATCGCCGCCAACGCGTTCACCGCGTTGGTCAGCCCCCGCTCGTAGTGGCTGGGCAAATGGCAGTCCATCCCTACCATGAAATCCAATCCGCGGCGGATACAGCCGTCCATCAATGCTGAGGTCAGAGGCGTGGGCATCTCCCGGGCGACCCGCCGGCGATGCTTCTGACCACTTTCACGGGTCTTCGACGCGTGATCCGCCATTCGAGCCTGCAATAACCTCAGGAACTCATCTACTGTCTCAATCTCGTCGGGAGATGGATGCTCGAGGAGCACCTGATTCAGCAACTCCAGGTACTGAATCAGACCACTCGTCGCGGTCGCGGACTCCGCCGACCGACCGGGGATACCCAGCTCATTGCAGCCGATCACGCAGTAATCCCAGGCGTCCTCCTCGGCGACCCCTGCGTCCACAAAGCCCTGCGCCGTGGGCACGTCGTGAATCAGCAGCGGCATGCTGGCGCTTGATGCCAGCATCTCGATCGCGCGCTCCTTGATGCCGCCATCGATCGCTCTATGCCAGCGCAGAAAGAGGTGCGGATCGCCAACCCGCACCAGATCGCAAGCGTCGAGAAAGGCACGAGTCAGGGCATTGCACTGATCGACACCCTTATAGTCCATCCCGCCGACGGTGATCGCCTGGGTCTTGGAACCCCGACCAAAGATCGAGTTGGCGTGGATCTTCAGGAGAAAAGCGGCAACCATATTCGTCATCGAGTTCGTGCATCCCTCAGGATCGCTGTCGACAAAGGGGGATAGGGCCCTGTCGGGCAGCCCGATGGAGACGGAGAGACCGTGTCCCTCGATGTGAAGCGCCAAGTGCACCAAGACGATAGCCTGCAGCCCCTCAAACAGGGTGCGTGCCGGGCGCGCCGGCACGCGGCGACAGGCTTCGGCGACCCGGAGATGCGCCGCGCGGATCAGAGGGTCGTTCGCCGATTCCGCCGCCCGCTCGGCGGCTCCGGCGTAACGCTCAGCCCAATCGATCAGGGCCTGCAAGGCGATGACCATGGCCCGCCGGTAGATACGGTGCTCCTGAGGGCCATGCTCAAGCCGGCTTTCGGCCTCCTCGATCATCGACGCCACACCCTCTTGGACCACCCGCTCCAGATTGACCGCGAGATGACCGATGCCGGCGCTGCCGCCAAAGCTGCGGTGCTCCCAGAAATCGCGCAAATCCTCAGGAATCGGATCCCCTGGAGTCCGCGGCTCCAGGATACCCCTCAGTTGTGGATTCTCGTGGACGATCTGGGCCGGCTCGCGGAACCCATATTCAGGCACCAGCATCCACGCCCGAGGTCCGGTGGAGGCATTGCCCGCGAAGAAAGGGTTAGACTCCAGATCCAGGGTCATATGGTCCAGGACGTACGCCAACGTCTTAGCCCGCTTGAGCGGCGGGGGATCATCGGCGTAGCGCCGGAAAGCCGCGGTCACCAACCGCGCCCGCTCCAGGCAGACCGTGTCCTCAGTCGCGAGGATACGGTCGCGGACCTGTAAGACCCGATCGCGAACGCGATCACCGTCGAATATCGTCAACGGGGTCTCTATTTCACACGTTTTGCCAAGCCGTTCGCTCTTCATAGCCACGCTACCTTGTGACCCCTTCCCCTTGATTCGCCCGTAAACCTCGTCTGAGATCCACCACCGCGAGTCCAATCGCCAGACGCAATGGTTCTCTGTTTCTAGCCAGTATAGTACGTCGTGTATCGCTCCATAGCGTCCATCAGCGTTCCCGCGTTTTCCAGCGGCACGCCGGGATAGAGCCCGTGCGTCAACATCAGCCCACCCTCAGGACGTCCAAGTCTGGACACGACCTCGTGAATGTGCGCCTCGATCTCCTCCGGCGTCCCGAAACGGACGATGTTCTGCCGGTCGATATCCAGATCGATGCACACGCGCCCAACCAAATGGTCGGCAATCCAGTCAACCCCGTTGACCAGATCCTGAATGTTCAACACGTCGACGCCGCAGTCGAGCAGATCCTCGGCGAGCGCACGCACATCCCCATCGGAGTGCATGTGGATCACGCAACCGGCTGCCCGCGCGGGCGCCATCAGACGTCGGTAGACCGGCTTGATGTACTTGCGGAACTGCGCCGGGGAGAGCATAGGGCCCCACTGCATCCCAAGATCCTCAGGATATCCCATCCAATCCACCCCCAGGTCAATGTAACGTTCCACCAGCCCCAGATTGAAGGTCTCCACCATCTCCAGCAATCGTTCCAGGCGCGGATCCTCGTCGGCCATGTCGAAGAGCAAGGCTTCGTAACCGCGCATGTAGGAGAGCGTGAGGAATGTGTGACCGTGGCGCAAGCTGCCCCGGCTGAGGCGACCGGCTCGACGCGCCGCCCTCACACGCTCTGCCTCCCCCACCCAGTCGATGGGCGTCCAACCATTGTGATGGGCGGGATCCGGCGGCTGGTACGCATCAAAAGACGTCCACGTCGGAAGCGCGGGCTTCACCACCGCACCCGTGATGCCGTCCTCGACCGTCTCCCAGACACATTCCCAGGAGTCCGTATGGCGCCGTGCGGCGATACGCCAGGGTGCGTAGTCAGGCTCGATGGGCAGTGGTCGCTCCACGTAGTCCGGAAAGAGCAGTGGATGCTCCAGGATCAACGCCTGCAGGACGTCCTGAGGATAATGGTGCCAACAGGCGTTGCTCACACTCATATGCATCGGAATGGCCTCGGGGTACTCGAAGCGGACCGCCCGAAGCACGTCCTTGTCACGTTGTTTGATGTCCATAGGATGGTTGTCGCCTCCCACCTGGCTCGGATGGTTCCATCATAACACGAACGGCGGACAGCAAAACCCAACATTTGCCGGAGGCCCATCGGACAGTATACTGGCGTCACAAACCCATCATCTCGTCAGGCGGAAGAGAGGAACCATGCCAAGAACCTCATCGGGCGATGAGGCCGGTAAGGGGGACCAAGATAACTGTATCGGTTACGGGGAATGCTCTCCCAAGCTAGAGAAGCGCTTCCTGCAAACCGGCACGATACGACTGCACGTCGTCGCGGCCGGACCGGAGGACGGCCCGACGTTGGTGTTACTGCACGGCTTTCCCGAGTTCTGGTACGGCTGGCGCCATCAGATTCCGGCATTGGCTGAGGCCGGTTATCGCGTCGTCGTCCCCGACCAGCGCGGCTACAACCTCAGCGACAAGCCGAAGGGCATCCAGGCCTACGCGGCGGATCTCCTCGTACATGACGTGGTCAACCTGGTCGCTGCCACGGGCCAGGAAAAGATCGTCCTGGTCGGTCACGATTGGGGCGCGATGGTAGCCTGGTGGGTAGCCGAGCGCTATCCGGAGACGATAGCTAAGCTCGTCGTCATCAACGTACCGCACCCCGCCGTTATGCGACACCACCTGCGCCCCGGGCAGAACCCCAGGCAACTGCTGCGCAGTTGGTACACAGGTTTCTTCCAACTCCCCCGGCTACCGGAGACGCTCCTCCGGCTCGGAAACTGGACCCTGATGACGCGAGCGTTGCAGCGAAGCAGCCTGCCCGGCACCTTCAGCGCGGATGACCTGGTGCGCTACCGGAAGGCATGGTCCCAACCCGGCGCCATCACCGCGATGATCAACTGGTATCGCGCCGCCTACCGTCGCAATACCGACGCGCCAAGGACCGAATCCAACGCCATCACCGTCCCCACGCTGTTAATCTGGGGGGCACAGGACCCTTTCTTGGGTGAGGAGATGGCCCACCCGAGCATCCGCCGATGCGAGGATGGACGTTTGGAGTTGATCCAGACCGCGACACATTGGATCCACCACGAGAAACCCGATCTCGCGAACTCGCTGATCTCTCATTTCCTGCTACACTGAGCTTTCGATAAGTAGAAAGGTGCGAAGATGGAGAAAGCTGACATTTTGACGGACGAATCCCAGGTACCGGACTACGCCCTGCCCGATCCGCTGGCTTTTGAGGACGGCGCACCGGTTGGCAACGCGGAGACCTGGCTATCGCAGCGGCGCCCCGAGGTGCTCTCGCTTTTTGAGTATCACGTTTACGGCCGGGCACACGCCCGACCGGAGACGACCTTCTTCGAGACAACGGCGGTCGCGGATGACGCCCTGAACGGCAAAGCGATCCGCAAGGAGGTCACCGTTCGCTTCAGTGAGAAGGCGGATAGTCCGCGACTGAACCTCCTTCTCTACTTACCTTCGGAAGCTCATCAGCCTGTGCCGCTCTTCTTGGGCCTGAACTTCCATGGCAACCACACCATCCATTCAGATCCGGGGATCACCGTGGCGACAGGATGGGCGCGGAACAACCCGGCGCTCGGCGTCGAGAACCATCAGGCCGCGGAGGCCAAGCGCGGCGCGGCCTCCGGTCGCTGGCCCGTTGAGCGCATTCTTCAGCGGGGCTACGGCCTTGCGACCATCTACTGCGGCGACATCGATCCTGATTACCACGACAGCTTTGAGAACGGCGTCCACGCCCTCTTCCCCCGAGATGACAGCGCCGGTGACGCGTGGGGCACCATCGCCGCCTGGGCGTGGGGACTGAGCCGGGGTATGGACTACCTCGAGACGGATGGTGACGTCGACGAAAGGCAGGTCGCCGTCATCGGGCACTCACGCCTAGGAAAGACGGCCCTGTGGGCCGGCGCGACCGATCCTCGCTTCGCCCTGGTGATCTCGAACAATTCCGGCTGTGGTGGCGCGGCGCTCTCCCGCCGCCGCTTTGGTGAGACGGTGAAAGCCATCAACAACACCTTCCCCCACTGGTTCTGCACCAACTTCGAGCAGTACAACGATAACGAGAGGGCATTGCCGGTCGATCAGCACGAACTGATCGCCCTGATAGCGCCTCGCCCGGTCTACGTCGCGAGTGCAGAAGGAGACCTATGGGCCGATCCACGTGGTGAGTTCCTGGGGGCGAAGGGCGCGGACCCGGTCTACCGATTGCTGGGCACCGACGGACTGCCTGCGTCTTCTATGCCGCCCGTCCACGAGCCGTCCGTTGGCACCATCGGCTATCACATCCGAGCTGGCGGGCACGGCATCACCGACTATGATTGGGAGCAATATCTGAACTTCGCCGATCGTCATCTGCAGGGCCACTAATCTGCAGGGCCACTAAGAGGAAACCATGCGAATAATCCAGTTCAAGGATGTAGAGGGAACACGGCGGGTCGGCATCGTGCGCGACGCGGAGACCGTCGATGCGCTCGCCGGGCAACAGAGGGTCTATGATCTGGCACTCGACGCGATCCGCCACGACCGTTCTCTAGCCCAGGTACTGAGCGAGCAGACGGCGGACCGCCGCGTCGATTACCAGGAGCTCATCGCCGAGCGGCGAATCTTGCCGCCGGTGGATCACGCCGATCCTGCCCATACGTGGGTCACCGGCACCGGGTTGACCCACCTCGGCAGCGCGGACGCGCGGGATCGCATGCACAAGATGGAGGAAACGGCCCTGACGGACAGCATGCGCATGTTCCGAATGGGTCTGGAGGGCGGCAAGCCGGCCCCCGGTGAGGTCGGTGTCCAGCCTGAATGGTTTTACAAAGGAGATGGCAGCATCGTCGTCGCCCCCTACCGTCCCCTGATAAGCCCGGCCTTCGCCCTGGACGGCGGCGAGGAGCCGGAAATCGTCGGGCTCTATCTGATCGGTATGGATGGCCAGGTCTACCGACTTGGCTTCACCCTGAGCAACGAGTTCTCGGACCACGTGATGGAGAAGCAGAACTACCTCTACCTGGCCCACTCCAAGCTGCGCCCTTGCTCTTTCGGCCCGGAGCTACGACTCGGGGCCCTCCCGAAGGACGTGCGTGGTACGAGCCGCATTCTGCGCTCCGGGGAGGTCATCTGGGAGCGACCCTTCCTCAGCGGCGAGGAGAACATGTCCCACACCATCGCCAACCTGGAGTACCACCATTTCAAGTATCGCCAGTTCAGGCGACCGGGCGATGTGCATGTCCATTTCTTTGGGACGGCGACGTTGAGCTTTGGCGACAACATCAGACTGAAGCCCGGTGATGAGATGGAGATCAGAGCGGAAGGCTTTGGGCGACCGCTGCGGAACCAACTGGCTTTCGACGCCGGCCTTGATGTGACCATTCATACGCTCTAAAGCTCGGGACCCGCGCCCATTGTCAATATCCTTCACCTAGCCTCAGCTAGGGCGACAGGGCTGTCGCCAGAGGGACAAGGGGAGGAATACAAGACGAGGGTATTACAGATCAACCGTTTGCTGTATAATGAGTCTACGATCATGGTTGATATCACAGAGCTACTAAGCGATCTTAAAGCAGCGAGACTAGAAGGGACCACCTATGGATGATCTGGTAACACTGTGGGAAATACCCGAGGCCAAGGAGATCTATATGATCGCGGGTTGGCAACAGTGGGCCGACGCCGGTGCCATATCGTCAGGCCTGCCGCTCTACCTGGTTCACAAGACCGAGGCCCGAAAGATCGGCGAGATCAAGGATGAGGGTTTCTATCTCTTCCAACTCCCGGGCGCTCATCACTTCCTGCGACCTGAGATCCAACTGGAAGAAGGCTACCGGAAGTCACTCAAGCGCCCGAAGAACGAAATCTACTACATGGGGGACGAGGAGAAAGGGCTGGTCATTTTTCTGGGTGAGGAGCCCCACATACGAGCGGATCGTTACACGGAGGCTTTGCTGAGCGCGGTTGAGGCCTTGAACGTCAAGCGCGTCGCCGCGGTCGGCGGCGTCTACGGCGCGATGCCCTATGACCAAGACCGGGAGGTATCCTGCGTCTACAGTATGCCCCACATGAAGGAAGTACTCGAACAATATGCCGTCGAGTTCTCGAACTACGAGGGCGGAACGACGATCGGCACCTACATCGTCGATGCCGCCGAGAAACACGGTATCGAGTTCTTCGTCTTCTACGCTTTCGTCCCCGCCTACAACTTCACCGAGCTCTCGGACGTCGTCCAGGCCATCAGCATCGAGCACGATTTCAAGGCCTGGTACGACCTGATGCGCCGATTCAACCACATGTTCGAAATGGAGATTGACCTCGATGAGTTGGAGGAACAGAGCTATGAGCTCGTGGTCTCCATGGACGCGAAAATCGAGGGACTCGACGAGCAGATGCCCGGACTAGACGTGCGCGCCTATCTGGAAGAGGTAGCGGAGCAGTTCGAGGCGGAGTCGTTTGTGCCCCCCTTGAGCGAGGTCTGGGGAAAAGCGCTGGACAATCTTCTGAGGGATGGCGAGAACAGAAGCCGCGATCAGGCAGATGAGGACGAAGATGAGGAGGATACCGACTAGACCCACGTCTTCCGAGACGCGTCTTCCGAGACGCAGATTCCTAAGCTGTATCAGGGCCAGGGCGAGCGCCCTGGCCCTTTATCATGTCTCGCGCCGGTAAGCCTCAGGCAGTCGATTAAGCCGCCAGAAGCGCCTTGATGTCGAACTTGGGCTCGCCAAACCGATCACACAACCCAAAAGCCACGTGAATCGGACTCTGCTCGACGTTCCAGATCTTAGCGTGATGTAAGTTGTCGCGCCACTCGTAGAAGTAGAGCGCCTGGATTCGGTCGTCGTATTCCTCGTTCACAGATCGAATCCTGGACAGGAACTCCACCATCGCCTCCGCGTATTTCTCTGTGTCATGCTCCGGGATGACCCACTTATCATCTTTGACATCATACCCCACGGCGGAGGGAAATCCGGTCTCGGTGAAGATCACCGGTTTGTTCTTCGAGGCCGCCTGCGTCAGAGCGCGCCGCAGGCGCAGCTCAAAGCGAGCCAAGCGGTCGTGGCGCGCTTTGGCTTCCCGGAGGAACTTGCGGCTCTCCTCAAATGCCCCGAAAGTGAACCAGTCCTTGCTCCCCATAGGATACGCGTTGAGCCCTATGATGTCCAGGACATCCACCAGGGGCCAGAGCCACTCGTGGAAGTAGCCCAGGTCATCGAAGACAATGCCCTCCATGGCGTAGGCCAGTGGCGTCTCGTAGCCGTGATCGTCCAGCCAGCCTCGATAGGCCGAGATAACGTTCGCCAGCCCGAAGGAGAGACGAGCGGTAAACCGTTTTGTCTCGGGCGCATCGCCCCCCTCGCGCAGCTCGTTGCCCACGCAGATCGCCTCCAGCGGCACGCCGAGCTCGTGATAGCGCGCTAGTTCGTCCAATCGGACCTGCGAGCGCCAGTCCTCGACAAGGGCACCAGCGTCGACGTGCATGCCGCCCAGGAGGCTCATATCGGCTTCTCTGAGCAGGGGCGCCATCTCCTCAGCGTATCCGTAACTATAGGACCGAATCGCGGAGAGACCGTTGGCCTTTGCCAAGGCCAGTTGCTCCCTGTCCGACACATCATCCCCTCTGTGAAACCAAGCACCGTATTTCATCATCTTTCTCCTATCGCACAACCGAGCAACGTAGTGACAACCTCGCAAACCTTCTGTATGTCTGAGTTGCTTGAGGTTACTCTATCCCTGACCGAGAAGGGGTCAAGTGCAAGGCGTGGACGCGTTCATACTGCCGTCCGAGGACCACTCGGATCTCCCCACTCTGCATCCCGTAGATGACCGACCACTGGGTGTTCTGCTGAGCGACGTCGGAGAGCAGCGACATCGCCTCTGCCGCGGTCAGCCGCCCTGAGCGCTCCTCAAGCCGATCGACGAGGGTATCGTAGCGCCGGCAAGGGCTCGGTCCTCCCTCGGCAACGGCTGCCCGGTAGAAGTTGGTCGTGGCGTGCCAGGGCCCGTCGTTGGAGATAGCGACCATCTCACCGTCGTAGAACTCAACTAGAACGGATCGACCAGAGGGATCGGCGATGAGATAGTGAATGGGCGGGCCGCCCTCCATATCGACGTTGAAGCTTCTCATCGTCGTGAGGGCCTCGTCCACGTTCCGCGCGTGGTCGAGGATCTCCCGGATAATCCCAAGCGACCCGATGGAGGGGCGATCCACCGACGCCGGAACCCGGCTGTCCGGAACCGCCGCCATGCCGACGACCAGACCCTGCTCGTTCATGCCGTCAAAAGGATGACGCCACATCGTCAATAAAGCCCGGCGCTCTTTCAGCGGCAGTTCGTCAAGGCGGTCAAGATCCGAGACCTCGATGAAATAGCCCAGATCGACGATGGAGGCTGACGCGTAGCCGTCCTGGGGATAAGTGAAGAGCACTAACGCCGGACTATAGGACCAGTCGAAGTTACGCCCAAATACGGGCGCATCGGGATCCCCGAGGGCAGCGAAGAGAGAACACGCCCACAAAGGCACAGGGGTCGTGGAAACCGCTGACTGAGGCGACGCCGCAGACGCCGCCAGGTCGTAGTGGTGCATCACGTACAGGGGATAGTCGTCGACCTTCTCGAGGCTCGCTAGGCTCGCGACCTCCGCGGACGAGAGGCCGGGCACCTGAGGTAACGCCGTCGGTGACGGCGCAACAGGGGCCTCGTGTGCGGCGACGGTGGTCGAAGCAGTTGGTGCAGCTGTCAGCACAACCGGCGGAGGTACGAAACGGCACCCCGCCGGGACCGAGAGCACGCTCAGGACGACGGCGAGCAACAACAGTCGCCGGCCCATCACGGCGGGCACCCGGTGCTTAGGGCCCTCTAGAACCGCCATAGCGCGGGCTACTCACCGGACTTGGTCCAGACGTCGGGCGAGGTCGGGGCTCTCATGCGCTCATAGAACTCTCGCTGCAGCTCGGGCGTCGTTGTGTCAGCCTTGACCCGACGGATCAAATCCACAAGACCGACCACGCGGCTCTCGAACAACGGCCTGCCTTTCTCAGCCGTGGCCTTGCTTGCATTGCCTACGTACATCGCCGGATACATCGCATACCAATCCATCGGCGAGTAAGCACCGACGTCCCGCAGATCCGCGTTGCGTTTGAGATTCGAGAAGGGCTCCGGCGGGATCTGGTCCATCCTCACCAGATCCGGGTGGAGATAGAGCGACCTGCTCGTCTCGGACTCGCAGGCGTGCCCCGTCTCCTCGGTCTCCAGGACCTCCTTCGCCTCTGGAGAGACGGGGACGTGAGCCTCGTAGACCGTGTAGGGCTTCGTCGACTCAACCAATGTCTGAACGAACAGAGGCACGAGCCAGCGATTGCCGCCGTGTCCGCTGAACAGGATGATCTTCGTCAGGCCCTGGCGTCCCATCTCGTCACAGACGTTCTCCAGCAGCGCGAGGACGAGATCCCGACGGATGACAACGGAGCCCGGTAGGTGCGCGGACTCGTGGTTGATACCGTACGGATAGGCAGGAAAGACGATGGCGGGTTCCTGCGAAGCCGCCCGGCAAGCAACTGCGTGCGCCTCAAACATGTCGGTCCCCAGGGGAAGATGCGGGCCATGGGGCTCCAACACGCCGATAGGAAGGATGCCCACCCTATCACAGGTCTCAACGGCCTGCTCAAAGTCCAGGGAAGTCAGGTTCTCCCACTGCATAGTTCTCTCCCTCGTCGAGGATCAGGATTCGTCTTCCATCTTGCGCCGGATGTCAGCCTCGATCTGCCCCGCTTCGTAGTGCGTCCAGGCCGCGGGCAAGACACCGAAGTAGCGTTGACGATCCTCGTCGGTCAAGTTCTCGCGCGTGACCTTGGCGGGCACACCCTCGGCCAGCGTGTTCGCGGGAATGACCTGGCCCACATTCGTCGCGCTGCCATTGCCGACGATGGCGCCCTCGCCAATCCGCGTGTTGTAGTCACAGCAGCCGTTCAGCCCTACCGCACCGCGGTCCGCGATCTGGGTACCGTGCATCGTCGCGCCGTGGTTGATCCAACACGCATCCCCAATCATCGATCGATCCGGCTCCTCCGCCAGCGAGCCGCCCAACTTCGCGGGGCGCCCCCCTTCGATGCAGACCGAGTCATAGATGTGTGTGTAGTTGCCGATGACATTGCGACCTCGAATCACCACGTTGCAGCGAATCAGCGTGTGGTGTCCGATCGTCACATCTCCCTTGATCACCGTGCCGGCGTCGATACGCGTGTACTCGCCTACCGTGATCTTTCCCTCCAGAATAACCGAGGGGTGAATATCCGCCGTCGGATGAATGTTCAAATCCCCATGCCTCTCCATAGAATGTCCTCCTGTTCGCTAAAGGGTGGGCTCGCCCACCAGAAATCCGAGGTCAACCAGAAACATGTCATGAGTCCTCCGTCGTTTGGTTGGTAGATAAGCTAACCGAAGTCTCCCAGATCACGGTATCGGCGCCTGGGAGGGTAAACCAAAACGTGCAACCCCTGTCAGGCTCACTCTCAACCCCAACGCGCCCCCCTAACTTCTCCACAATCCTTTTCACAATCGCTAGACCCAGCCCACTGCCGTCAGCTTGGGTTGGATGCAACCTGACGAAAGGTTTAAAGATGCTCTGTCGCTGCTCTCTGGTCAGACCAGGTCCCTCGTCCCGCACCCAGAAGCGGATCTCCTGGGGTGCATCTGACCGATCCGCGCTCTCTGTTCCCGGATCAGGGATGGAGTCAAATCCAAGCTCGATACGTGGTGAGGTCCCCCCCGTACTTGATCGCATTTGTGATGTAGTTGATCCACACCTCAGTGATCCAAGGACCATAGCCAACAATCCAAGGCCACGCCTCTGGCATCTCGAGGTCAGCCTCCAAGGCCGCCGGCATGCTCGATCTGACCTGTTCGATCGCCTTGACCACAAGGGTCTTCATATCCAGGACGTCTACAGCGATGTCCTCCAACTGATAAACACGGCTGAGAAGGAGCAAGGAATCGATGATCTCCGACATACGCTCGCCGGTCTTGATCATTGAGGTGAGGTTCTCGTAGATCTCCTCGGCAGGAAGTCGCTCGTAGTAGCGCTGGACCATCCGTCCATAACCGAGCAGCGTGTTAAGCGGCCCCTTCAAATCGTGGGCCACGGTACGAGCAAACGCATCAAGTTGCTCGTTACGTACCTCAAGCTCAATCCTCTGATAGCGGAGGCGCTCCTCGGTCTGCTTCCGGTGCGTGATATCGTGCAAGACGATCAGTCTTCC
>JBNGDU010000120.1:0-3554 GCA_049975025.1 Anaerolineae bacterium | reverse complement strand
GAGGAAGGTCAAAGCGTAACTATACGCGGCGTGAACGTAGAACCAAAAACCGTGGACAACCTGAAGCGCCAGCCAACGACCGGCGTCAACGAACTCAT
This sequence comes from Anaerolineae bacterium, assembly GCA_049975025.1. Lineage (GTDB taxonomy): Bacteria > Chloroflexota > Anaerolineae > B4-G1 > SLSP01 > PWVB01. Next base: position 3,456 of record JBNGDU010000120.1, on the reverse strand, counting down.
ATGAGCGCCACATCCAGCCGTGGAGTTGATTCGACCACAGAAAGAGGACACTGAGAGAGGGAACCAGAAGGCCAAGCCGGACCCCAGGCAGTTGGAGCACAGCCTCGTTGTCCGTATATCGCAACGTGAAGATCAGCCAAGCCACCGGCGTCGCTGCGATGAAAGGATAGCTGACCTTAGCCCAGAATATCGTCCACGACGGCGTACGCGAAATCAGCTCAAGAGAGTTGAAGACCAGCCAGCCGATGATGGAGACCATCAGCCAAATCAAGCCCTTTGTCTTCGGCGTCAAGCCACGCCGCAAGACATAGAACAGCACGCCGACAGAGCTTACCGCCGACAGAGGCGCCAACAGCAGAAAGGCCGTGTACTGTGTCATGGATCACGAAGTCATCGATGATCAACCCGTGGCGACAACACCATCCTTATGCCCAACCAGACACCGTCAGGTCCACCAGCCTGGCGCGCCTAGGAAGAACGAATCCAAGCGGCGTATACTACCGCGGCCTGGATAATCGTGGCCCAGGCCGCGGTTATTTGGACGGCGGCTGTCCGGACAGCGGCTGTTTACACAGCGGCTGCGTAAACAGCTTGGATCCTAAGCCAAATCGAGCGTCACCCGCTCAACCGTCCCACCAGCCAGACCGATCAGAAGGGGCGCGCCCTCGACCAAGCCTTGTGGCGCGTGGGCTGCCGTCATACTCGCCAGGCCGTGATCGAGCAACTGCCACGAAGCACCGCCATCGCGGGAGAACCACAGCTCATTCTCCGACAGCACGAGCACATCGGGTTGATCCCTGTAGTTCGGAGAGAGCAGCACGGCATTGACAGGATCGATGATGACGTCGGTGCCCAAACGCCTCCAACTCGCACCGTTGTCCTCAGAACAGATCAGCCCTTGGGTCTCGGTGCCGGCGAAGATGATCCCGTCCTGCGGATAAGTCGGGGAGAGCGCCAGGCTGATCACCGGTTCGAAGCCGATTGACAGATCGACCTCTTTCCAGGCCCGTCCTCCGTTTGTGCTGCGGAAGATCCCGCTCTCCACGCCAGCGAACAGAGTCTCGTCCTCTGCAAAGCCCGGTGATATCGCCAGGGAGAAGACGTTGAGATCGAGAAGCCCAAAATTCCAACGCGCCCAGTGGCTACCGCGTGTCGCGGAGCGAAAGATCCCGTCCTCGGTCGTCGCGGCCAGGAGGACGCCATCCTCCGCGTAGTTCGGCGAGATCACCATAGCCGAAACCGCAGGTGGAGGGGAATCAAGAATGGTGGCAAACCAGGTCTCCCCGCCATCGGCGGATCGCAAAACACCGCCGGGAACGCCGGCGAAGATGCTCCGTTCCACCTCGCCGTCGTAGTGGGGCGGTATCACCACTGAGGTGGTCACCATAGGTGCTTCCAAGTCTAGGGAATCGTAGAGAGACGCCCAGCTCTCCCCTCCATCCGTGGAGCGGTAGAGGCCTGCGCTACGGGCAGCAAAGCAGGCGCTCATATCCTCGGTGCATATCAGATCGTAGACGTAGTCGGTTTGAAGTTCCTCGGGTAGTGCGTTTTCAGATGTAGTCTCTTCAGACATAAGCTTTCCTCTAAGTGTTCAGCGCCTCGGGGGGAGCAGCACGGTGAACTACCACATCCGTGGTCAAGGCCAACGCTGCTGTGCTGATAGCACTTCTGACAGCTGTCTTCACCACCGTCGTGATATCGAGAATGCCGGCCTCCCGCATATTCACCACTTCACCAGACACGACATCAAAGCCATGCATGGGGTCGGTACCGTTCAACTGACTGAAGACCTCGCCAACTTCGTAACCGGCGTTCTTCAATAACGCCCGAGTGGGCGCCTCCATCGCTTTGATAAGTATCCGGTATGCTGCGCGCTCCTCCGGTTCCGAGCTCTGCCCCATCTTGTCGCGCAGCCGGTCCCGGCAAGCCAGGAGCGCCGCACCACCGCCCGGAAGCACGCCCTCGCGCATGGCCCCGCGCATCGCATCGGCGGCCCGCTTAGCCTGTTCCTTGTTATAGTCCTGCTCCGTCTTGGTAATACCCCCAACACGCAGCGTCGCGGACCCACCCAAGAGCTTGCCGATGCGCTCCTGCAGATCCTCACGATCCTTGGAGTCGCTGGTGCGAGCGTGGAGCTCCCGCAGGTGCGCGATGTACTCACGCAACTGGCGGGGGTTTCCCTTACCGCCGATGATGCCGAGGTTGTGTCGATCGGCCCACACGCGGCGCGCCCGTCCGAGATGCATCGGCTTGACATCGCGGATGCTGTCGCCCGCAGCCCGCACGAGCGGGCGTCCACCGGTGAGAACCGCCATATCCATCAGAGCGGCGCGCTGATCTGTCGTCGACGCCCCCGGCGTCCTGGCGCCAATCGCGTTAACGTTGATCTTGCCCTTCTCACGATTCATGATCAACATACCCACAGTCACATCCGACATCTTGCGAAGGACAATCACCAGATTCTCGATGCCCATCTTGACGCACGTCCCCAGGACCGGAATGAGATCCCGAGGATCTTCAACCTCAAGATCGGTCATAAGAATCGCGGCGTTCTCCAATTCGGTGCGCTGCCGCGCGACATCGGTGATCATCGCCCGGGAGATGATGCCGCTGTTCCAGTACATGCCTTCGACGTACTCGCGCTCGTAGCCACGCCCTTCGTGCTTCCGAATCTCAAGGCGCCCATATTCACCGATGATATCGAAGATCTCACCCAACAACTCGCCTAGCTCCGGTTCGCGGGTGACCGCTATCGCCAGTCGCGTCAGCTCTGCCTTCCCCTCGATCCGGAAGGCATTCTGATCGAGCTCGTCGAGGATCTCACGCAGCCCCTGCTCGAGAAAGACGCGCAAGCGCATCGCGTTGCCGCCCGACGCAAGATAGCGTACGCCTTCCGCATACGCCGTCTGTAGGATCACCGCGGCGGTCGCTGTTCCATCACCGACCTCCTCACGGACGGCCCACAGCACTTGACGGGCGATCATCGCGCCAACATCCTTGTCGCGTCCCCGGATCTGTATGATTCGACGCGCAATGGTGCCACCGTCGTCCAAAAACTCCGGTATGCGCCCCTTATCGCTGAGCGTCTTGTCGTAGAGCACGATCCGGGGATAGGGTCCCAACGTGGGACGCACCGCGCTGACTATTTCGTTCATACCCTTGAGTATGCCGCGATGCACCTCAGGTTGAAAGACGACCTTGGGTCTTTGCCACTTCTTTCCAGTACCAGCCATAACCCTGTGTGTCTCCTCCTAGTGATCTTATCGTACCGTGGTTCAGGTACCGACATGTCGAGCACCTGCAGTTGTGTGGTCACATAGACTGCAGTGGTAGGTCACCATGATATAACTTTTCGACGTAACGACAACCTTCCCAAACTCCTCGATTAGGGCAATCGCATCTGGAATAGATGCTCGTAGCCCCCGTCTCGGGGGCGTTTTGGCGCGAAAAGCCCCG
>JBNGDU010000119.1:2878-29951 GCA_049975025.1 Anaerolineae bacterium | reverse complement strand
GAATCCAAGGGGCTCAAAGCCCTATATGCAGTCAAGAGCTCAAGGTCTTCGAAAGGCCTTGAGCTCTTGGATCACAGTGTCGGACTGCGTGGTCGAGTGCTAGTTCAGGATCAGGGACCCGCTAGCGCGGATATCGCGAGACGAGCTGCCCACAAGAATCTCGAACTCACCGGGCTCAGCAACCCAAGCGCCCGTGCCAGCTTCGGCGTAGGGGTCGTAGAAGGAGAGGGCGCGCGGGTTGAGAGCGAAGGTCACTTCTTTACTCTCGCCGGGTTCCAAGAAGACCTTCTTGAGGCCTTTGAGCTCCTGCAAGGGGCGGACAAGCGACGAGACCTTGTCCGCGACGTAGATCTGCGCCACCTCGGCGCCGGCGACATCGCCGGTATTTGTGACGGTGACTGAGACCTCGAATGACTCGCCCTGGGAGACGCTATCGGGCACCTTCAGGTCGCTGTACTCGAAGGTGGTGTAGGAGAGACCGTAGCCGAACGGGAAGAGCGGCGGGATGCCCTTCATGTCGTAGTAGCGATAGCCGACGAAAATGCCCTCGCCGTAGCGAACCTCCCGCGTACCCGGATAGTTGATGAAGGTCGGGTTGTCCGCGTAGCGAGCCGGCAAGGTGATCGGTAGCTTGCCAGAGGGATTCACCTCGCCGGTGAGCACGTTGGCGATGGCGTTGCCGCCCTCCTGACCTGGATAGTAGGCCCATACCAGGGCTGCGACGTCATCAATCCAGGGCATCTCGACGGGGGAGCCGACGTTGAGCACCACGATGGTCTTGGGATTGACCGCCGCGACGGTGCGGATCAGATCGTCCTGGGCCCCCGGAAGCCGCATGTGCGGGCGATCACGTCCCTCGCTCTCGAAGCCCTGGGGCATGCCGCCGAAGATGATGGCGACGTCTGACCGCTTGGCAAGCTCCACGGCGCGGGCGAACCGGTCGTCCTCCTCGGGCAGCGGGTCGAAGGCGAAGAGCAGACGTAGCTCGCGCAGCTCGACCTCCTCTGGCTTCACGTATTCGAGCGTCAGCTGATAGACGTAATTCGGCTCCAGGCGGATGTGTGCCGTCTCCTGAGTCACCGGGTGCTCATCGGGTGCGTCATCCATCTTGGTCTCGATCAGGACTTTGCCGTTGAGGATGAGCCGGCAGGCGCCCGAGTTGCGCACTTTGAAAGCGTAGCGACCTCGTTCGAGCACCTTGACATGGCCCTCCCAGCGAACTGCGAAGCCATCCTCGTCGACGCCGGCCGGTAGGTTCAGACGCCAGTGGTCGAGGTAGGGATCGAGACGCTGCGCTGCGGGCTCGCCCTCGAAGGCGGTGTTGTTGTAGAAGGTGCCCCAGAGACCGTGTCCTTGGCCTTCCACTGGCGGGAGGTTGGGCTTCAGTGGCGGGAGTTCGGCGTAGTTATCGCAGCCCTGCGTGTAACCAACCTCCACATCGTCGCCCAGCTTGGCTTTGAGCCCCTCCAATGGGCTCACGCGGTAAGGGGGCTCCAGATAGGAGCTGCCGCCGCCACCGATGCGGGCTTCCGCCGCGTTGGGGCCGATCACGGCGATCGAGGCCACATCCTTCAGGGGCAACACGTCGTCATCATTCTTGAGCAGCGTGATGGAGGCTTCGGCGAGCTCCCGTGCCAGCGACTGGTGCTCCTCGGTATTGACGGCGCCCGCGGGAAGCTCCTCACCGTCCAACTTACCCGATCGGATAAGCATGTGGAGGATGCGCCGGACGGCCTCGTCGACCTTGGCCTCTTCGATCTGCCAGGTGCGTACGGCCTGGGTCAGCAGACCCCCGTAGTACCTGGTGGGCCCGGGCATCTCAATATCCAGGCCGCCGGCCACGGACTCCACCGTAGTGTGGTTGGCGCCCCAGTCCGAGATGACCGCACCCTCAAATCCCCATTCCTCCTTCAGAATCTGGTTCTGGAGGTAGTCATTCTGGCTGGCGTAGACGCCGTTGATGCGGTTGTACGCGCACATGACCGTCCAGGGCTGCGCTTCCTTGACCACCATCTCGAACTGCGCGAGGTAGATCTCGCGTAGCGTCCGCTCGTCGACGATGGAGTTGCCGCGGGACCGCTCGGTCTCCTGATTGTTGCACGCGTAGTGTTTGAGCGACGCGCCCACACGCTGGCTCTGCAGTCCCTTGACCCAAGCCGTGCCGATGACGCCGGCCAGGTAAGGGTCTTCGGAGTAGGCCTCGAAGTTGCGCCCGGCCAGCGGCGTGCGCGCGATGTTGACGCAAGGACCGAGAAGGATGTCGCACCCCATCGCGCGCGTCTCGCGCGCCAGGGCGATGCCGACCTGTGCGATCAGCTCCGGGTCCCAGCTCGCGGCCATCGAGACGCCGGTGGGGAACGATGTCGCCGGGCCGCTCACGCGCTCGGGACCGGTGCGATTTGCGCGAACGCCGTGGGGGCCGTCGGTCATCGTCAGGGAGGGAATGCCCAATCGCTCGATGGGAACGGTCTGCCAATTGTTCTTGCCCGAGAGAAGCGAGACCTTCTCGTCGAGCGTCATCTGGTTCAGAAGGCCCTCGACGCGGGCGTCTCGGGCTTCAGTCGATTGAGGATCGGCTCGTGTTTTTTCTGCCATAGACTTTATCTCCTTTGCGATTGTGGATTGCATTCTCTTGAAGTTATCTAGCGTTGAAGTCCCTCAAGTATACTTGATCGTGGGTTTGTCGAAAGCGGCGCAGCCTGGTCGAGCTTCGTCCTGGTCCTCGCGGAAGCCAAAGCGGAGCTTGGCTGACTAGGCGAACGGCTACATAGTGGCACCCGTCCCCAAGTAGCTGGCGAACGCGATCGAGGGTGGGCGCGTCAGCGTCGTTCATCTCGACCTCGACGCGGATACCGATTACGCCGCCTGGACTATGTCGTATGACGCAAAGAGCTGTCCCAGCCCATCGAGGCCCACCGGATCATGGTAGAGTGTGTTGAGGGTGAAGCCGGCGGGTGGGTCCAGGCGCGGACCCTGTATCATTATCGTGCTGGTTGGCGCCCGGGCAAGTCGATGGAGGCATGGATGGTGAGGTCTGCCTTCCGGGAGAGCAGTCGTCAGTTGCTCGCCAGAGGTTCTGAGGTTTTGCCTATGGCGAATGGGTCATCCTGCGCCTGCGAGAGCGGGTGAAAGTGTGGTATAGTAGGACGCAGTGTCACAATCCGTTATCACGCATAAGGAGTTAAAGTAAATGGATCCCATCAAGGTAACTGTATGGAATGAGTATCGTCACGAGAAACAGCACGACAAGGTCGCTGAGGTCTACCCCGACGGCATTCAGGTCGCGATCGCGGAGCCGCTGCGCGGGCAGGGGTTCGACGTGAAGACGGCGACGCTCGATGAGCCGGAGCACGGGCTGACGGAAGAGGTGCTCGCGAACACGGATGTCTTGATCTGGTGGGGGCACATGGCCCACGCCGAGGTCAAGGATGAGATCGTTGAGCGCGTGCACAAGCGCGTGCTGGAGGGCATGGGACTGATCGTCCTTCACTCTGGTCATTTCTCGAAGATCTTCAAGAAGCTGATGGGCACGACCTGCAACCTTAAGTGGCGCGAGATCGGTGAGAAGGAGCGGGTCTACGTCATCGAACCGGGCCATCCCATCGCCGAGGGTTTGGGTGAGTACTTCGAGGTCCCGCACGCCGAGATGTACGGCGAGCGTTTCGACATTCCTGCACCCGACACGCTGGTGTTCGTGAGTTGGTTCCAGGGCGGCAATCTCTTCCGGAGCGGCTGCTGCTACCATCGTGGCGCAGGCAAGGTCTTCTACTTCCGCCCGGGACACGAGACCTATCGGGTCTTCTACCAGGACGAGGTGAAGCGCGTGATGGCGAACGCGGTCCGTTGGGCTGCACCGGTCGCCGGCCCGAAGGTCACCTTCGGGCATCGCCCCGAGCCGCTTGAGGACGTCGAGGTCTACGAGGCTTAGTGTCGAAGCGCAAGTAACTAAGATAGGCAACTGCTCAGGGCGAGGACGCCAGAGACTTCCGGGAAACTCACCGCGGGTCTTCGCAGGCAGGAACGGGCGCTCAGTCTCGGGACCTACGCACACGAGGGGGCCCGCAGCTTGCCGGCAGGCAGCGACCTGAGTAGTTGTCAGGAGAGCAAACTAGACAAGGAGTATCTACTTCTATGATTCCGCTGGTAAAATCTGGTTTGCGTACATTAACAAGATAGGTAGACTGTAGTGAAATCTTACGTAGGGGAGAACGATGATGAGCCTGAGCCCTCATGATTTCAGTGAAGTACCGGCGAGTACGGCGAGATTGGTGCGCCGAGCCCCGCATCTGAAGCGGAATCGTTACATCTTGTTACGGGATACCTTGGGACCGCTCTTTGCCGATGAGGAATTCGCGTCCTTGTACCTCAGCCCCCGGGGACGTCCCGCGGAAGCCCCGGCCATCTTGGCGGTGGTCCTCATCTTACAGTTCATTGAAGATCTAGATGATCGGACGGCTGCCTTGGCGGTTGTGACCCGGGTGGACTGGAAATACCTGCTGGGCCTGGCGTGGGAGGATGCGGGTTTTGATCCTTCCGTGTTGAGCGAATTTCGGACCCGCCTGGTGGGGAGTGACCTGGTGGACCTGTTCTTGGAGCGCGTCTTGGCGATCGCGGAGGCGGCGGGCTTGGTCACCCACCGGGGCCGTCAGCGCACGGATTCGACGCACGTCGTGGGCCATGTGCGGGAGCGGAACCGGCTGGAATGTGTCACGCGCACGTTGCAGGCCACCTTGAACAGTCTGGCGATGGTCGCGCCGCGCTGGCTCCAGAGCTGGGTGCCACATGAGTGGCATAGCCGGTACGATGACCTCTTGGACAACTACGACTTTCCCCAAGATGCGGTGGAACGCGCGGCGTTCACGCAGCAGGTAGGGCAGGATGGGTTCCAGCTTCTCAAAGCCTGCTATGCGCCTGACGCACCGCGCTACCTGCGGGAGGTGGAAGCGGTCGAGATCCTGCGGCAGGTGTGGCTCCAGCAGTACTACGTCGAAGGATCCCAGATCCGCTGGCGGACGCAGCCGGAACTACCGCCGCACGCCGCGCTCATCTGCTCCCCTTACGAAGTCGAGGCTCGCTACAGCACCAAGCGGGACACCCAGTGGTTGGGCTACAAGGTGCACATCACCGAAACGTGTGACCCCGACCAGCCGCGCCTCATCACCCACGTGGCCACCACGCGCAGTACGACCGACGATGCCGCGGTGTTGCCGCACATCCATGCGGATCTCGCCGCGGTGGCGCGGCTGCCCAGTGAACATCAGGTGGATGCCGGATATGTGGATGCCGTCACCCTCGAAGACAGTGCCCGCGACTATGGGGTGACGGTGTTGGGCCCCGTAGCGCCTGACAGTTCATGGCAAGCCCGGGCCCCGGAGGGCTACACCTTGACCGATTTCGGTATCGATTGGGACGCCGAAGTGGTGACGTGTCCCCAAGGGGTGTTGAGCAGCTGCTGGTCGTGGACCCAGCGGGGGGATCCCCCGCGTTCGCTGGTCCATGTCCGCTTCCCTCGGGAAGCGTGCCACGCCTGTGCGGAGCGGGCGCGTTGTACCCGGGCTCATAAAGATGGTCGCACCTTGACCTTCTGGGCGCGCCCCTACCATCTCGCGCTCCAAGCACGCCGCCACGAGCAACAGATGCTGACGTTCTGGGGGCGTCTCAAGCCCCGCGCCGGGATCGAGGGCACGTTGTCCCAGGCCGTCCGGGCCTTCGGCATGCGCCGCACCCGCTACCGCGGCTTAGCCAAGACGCATCTCCAGCACGTTCTGACTGCCGCAGCGATCAACTTAGTGCGCATGGTCAACTGGGCCACCGGTCAGCCCCCGCGCGGTACCCGCACAACCCGCTTCGCAGCTTTGGCGATGGGTTCTGCCTAGATTGCTACCTATCTCGTGTTAATGTGCAAAGATGATTTTACCAGCGGAATCTTCTATGGTAGCACCTGTGGCGTTACAGCTTTACTCAGTCCGCGAGTACGCGAAGGAAGACTTTGAGGCGACAGTGCGCCGGGTCGCCGAGATGGGTTACGCAGGCGTGGAACCGGCAGGATACCCTGGCACAACGCCGGAAGCCGCCGGTCGGCTCTTCAGGGAGCTGGGTCTGCATGTGCCTAGCGCGCACGTGCCGCTCCCGGCGGGTGACCAGGCGAATGAGGTGCTTGAGACGATGGCTGCCATCGGCTGCTCACGTATCGTCTCCGGCAAGGAACCTGACGATTTCTCCTCGCTGGAGCAGATCAAGCGCACGTGTGATCTCTTCAATGAGGCCAACGAGGTGGCGAGGGCCAACGGGTTGACGTTTGGGGTACATAACCACTGGTGGGAGTACACGCCCGTCGATGGGCAGTATCCTTACCGGGTCATGCTGGAGCGGTTGGACCCCGATATCCTCTTCCAGGTCGACACTTACTGGGTGCAGACCGCCGGCCTTGACGCCGCCGAGGTCGTCAAGGAGCTCGGTGCGCGCGCGCCTCTGCTGCACATCAAAGACGGCCCCTGTGTCAAGGGCGAGCCCATGACAGCGGTGGGGGAGGGGAAGATGGACGTCCCCGCCGTCGTGGCGGCGGGCGGCGATACCACGGCTTGGTTGATCGTGGAGATCGATCGCTGTGACGGCGATATGATGGCATGTGTGGCCAAGAGCTATACCTATCTTGTGACCGAGGGGTTGGGTCGGGGTAGATCAAGGTAGCTTCCGCAAATCGAAGAGCGCGAAGTGTCCGCTTGGTGACACTTCGCGCTCTGATTTTCCGCCGGAACCCTCAGAACCGGTTCGGACTGGTTCTGAGGTGGCTAGTAGGCTACGTCGACGTGTCGCTTGGTCTCGGCCGACTCCAGGATCGCGGCAGCCACGCAGTCGGCGCGGTAGCCGTCCTCAAAGGTCGCGCCGATAGGAGCGACGTCTTTGTCATTCACGATGCAGTCAAGCAGATGGTGCAACTCGTGGACGAAGGTGTGCTCCCATCCGATCATGTGGCCCTGCGGCCACCAGTTGGACCACCAGGGATGGTAGGGCTCGCTGACCAGGACGTTCTTGAAGCCGCGCGTCTCCTTGGGCTCCTCGCCTACCCAGAAGACGTTGAGCTCGTTTAGCCGCTCTAGATTGAACTGGAGCGTGCCGTTCTCCCCGTTCACCTCGACGATCTGATGGTTCTTGCGGCCCGCCGCAAAGCGCGTGGCCTCCAGGGTACCGACGGCGCCGTTCTCAAAGCCTACGGTGGCGACGAAGGCGTCATCGACGTCGACGGTCTGCATGTTGCCCTCGTCGTCCGGGCGCTCCTTGATGAAGGTGCGGGTCATCGCGGCCACCGACTCGACCTCCCCGACGAGGTACCGGCCCAGGTCAATGACGTGCGTGCCCAGGTCGCCCAGCGCACCGCTGCCGGCTGCTTCCTTGTCCAGTCGCCAGATCATAGGCATATCGTAGTGGCCCATGATCCATTCCTGCTGGTAGGTGGCGCGATAGTGGTAGATCCGTCCCAGCTTGCCGCTCTCGATGAGCTCGCGCGCCAACCGGATGGCGGGCACAAACCGGTAGTTGAAGCCTACCATGTGCTTGACCCCGGCCTTCTCCGCCGCCTCCCACATTGCCTTCGACTCCTCCGGCATGCGCCCTAGTGGCTTCTCGCAGATGACGTGCTTGCCGGCCTCGGCCGCGGCGATCGAGGGCTCCTTGTGAGTGTCGTTGGGCGCGCCGTTGTCGAAGAGCTGGATCTCGTCGTCCTCGACCATATCGCGCCAGTCGGTGTAGTACTTCCGGTAGCCGTAGCGTCGAGCAGCTTCGGCTACGGCGTCCTCACTCCGACCGCAGACGGCGACCAGTTCAGGGATCGCCGGTGGCGGATACATCATGTAGGGCATCTTCTTCATCGCGTTGGTGTGCGCTTTGCCCATAAAGGCGTAGCCGAGCATGCCGACGCCGATCTTCGGCGCCTTGCCTCCAACCCTTGCGCCTGCCATCGTGGTGAAACCGCCGCCTTCTGACATAGGGTCCTCCTTTTTTATCGTTGGATCTCGGTAGGTGGCCTTCCCGGTCCGGCCGGGAAGGCCACGGACTTCTTATCTGGCTATCTCGTTAGCTCTCACTCGTTGCCGAAAGCCGCATCAAAGGCCACATCGGAGGGCTTGAAATCCTGCGCGCGAATCATCGCCAGTCCCTCGGGCGCGCCGTACTCGCGGTCCATGCCGCTGTCCTCCCACTCGATGGAGAGCGGGCCTTCATAGCCGATGCGGTTGAGGGCGCGGATGATGGGATCCCACTTCACGTCGCCCCGTCCGGGGGACACAAAGTCCCAGCCGCGACGCGGGTCACCGAAGCTGAGATGCGAGGATAGAATGCTGTTCCGCCCGTTTAACTGCACCCGGGAGTCCTTGACGTGGACGTGGAAGATGCGATCGGGGAACTCGTTGATGAACTCGACGGGATCGATGAACTGGTGGATCAGGTGGCTCGGATCGAAGTTGAAGCCGAAATTCGGGTGGTGATCGATGGCGTCCAATGCGCGCTGCGCCGTGACGATGTCGTAGGCAATCTCGGTGGGATGCACCTCCAGAGCGAACTTCACCTCTTGCTCCTTGAAGACCTCCAGGATCGGAAGCCAGCGATCGGCAAAGTCCTGATACCCGGCCTGCACGTAATCCTGCGTCGTCGGCGGGAAGAAGTAGAAGGCGCCCCACACGGAGCTGCCGGTGAAGCCGTTGACGACATCCACGCCGAGCTTCTTGGCTGCTCTGGCGGTGTTTTTCATCTCCTCAGCGGCCCTTTGACGGACCCCCTCGGGGTCTCCATCGCCCCAGATGCGCTCCGGCAGGACGTCCTCATGCCGCTCGTCGATGCGATCGCAGACACACTGACCGACGAGATGGCTGCTGATGGCGAAGAGCTTCAGGTTGTACTTGTCGAGAAGGTCGCGGCGCTCGCGTACGTATGCATCATCCGAAAGCGCCTTGTCCACCTCGAAGTGACCGCCCCAGCAGGCGAGCTCCAGGCCGTCGAAACCCCAGTCGCTGACCTTCTGCGCCAATTCCTCGAGGGACAGGTCTGTCCACTGCCCCGTGAAAAGTGTGACAGGTCGTGCCATGATGGTCTCCTTTCATAGGTCTACAGGTTGATGTGGTGTTGTTGAGTGTAGTGCGAAACGAACTTTCTTGCAAGTCATTCACAGATGACGAGTAACGATCAACGAGTAATGGCCCAAGGAGGACAAGTTCCCCTGGTGTGTCGCGCTCACCCGTTACTGGTTGCTCGTCTATCTGTTGGGTTGCGTTCGAGAATCTATTGCCTCAATGATTAGGCTGGGGAACCGCTTGTCGCCACTGCAGTGTATCTCGGATGGTCTCGACCAGCGGCCTGGGGCTGTAGCCCAATTGCTCCTGTGCTTTAGCGCACGTGAACCTGGCGTTTTCGAAGATCGTGTGAAGCGAGTAAGGCGTGAATCGGGGGATGATACGGGTCATCCGGTAGACGTGCTGCATCAGCTGCGCAAAGGTCATTGCGATTTGCTCGGGCAGGATAACGTGTCCGGAATGAACGCCGGCAATGCGTTGCACGAGTTCCTTGAGCTGCGGAATCGTCACGTAGTGACCTGAGAGGATGTAGATCTCGCCGACGCGCCCATTGTCCCGGGCGAGCAGGAGACCCTCGACGACATCGCGCACGTCGACGAAGTCGTAGGCGCCTTGAACCAGGAGGTGAAGCTTGCGCTTGGCGAAGTTGAGGATGGTGGCGCCCATCTCAGAGCCGAGGTGGTCGTAAGGGCCGACGATGCCGGTTGGACAGGCGATGACGGCGTCCAGCCCTGCTTTCACGGCGTCCAAGAGGGCAACGGTGCCCCGGGCCTTGGTCTCGTCATAGGCGCCCGCGGGATGGTCAAGTGCCAGGGGTGTGCACTCGTCGACCACCGTGCCGGCGGGTAGACGCTGAAACGCGTGAATCGAGCTGACGTGTACTAGGCGGTCAACACCGGACCTAAGTGCGGCGTTGGCGACGTTGCGCACCCCCTCGATATTGACGCGGCGCATGAGTTTCTCAGCGCCGGGTACGATGGAGATGATGCCCGCAAGGTGGTAGACGGTGTCGACGTTTTCCATCGCGCGATCCAAGGTCTCGGGCTCCAAGACGTTGCCGTCTACCCGTTCGATGGGGAGGCCTTCGATGGCCGTCCCAGGGTCGTTTGGCAGGACCATTGCGCGCACATCGAGTCCCTGGGTCACGAGTTTCCTCACTAAGACGTTGCCTAGGTGGCCCGTTGCGCCGGTTACCAAAATCATTTTTACCTCCTCATGCCTTCCAACAGAATTTGAGTACTCTTTTCAGCGGTGGCGCTCCAATCTCCTTTGCGACTGCCGGAGGCGGGTTGGTTTTCCAGCAGTGCCTGGAAGAATAGCCCGCTGGCCAGGGATAGAAGTGTCTGGGCACCGGCCTCCGGGTCGATGGGATGGAGCGTGCCTTCTGCAATGCCTTCTTGGATAAGTGCTGTAAAGAATTGCTGGAAACGGCGATAAGGGGACAGGACAATCTCGCGCACGGTCGGTTCGCGGCTAGCTTGGATCCAGAACTCCAGCAGCAGCGCCAGCTGGGTGCTCTGGGAGGCCAGGATCTGCTCAAAGAGGTGGGTCATCTTCACGAGCCGGGCCGGCACACTGTTATCAGCTGTGACGGGCGTATCGGGTCTGACATCTTTGAGATCGAGTTCGTTGATCGCTTCTTCAAGCTCCTGACGCCATCTCTCGACCAGTTCGATGAAGACGGCTTGCTTGCTGTCGAAATGGTAGTAGAAAGCGCCCTTGCTGACGCCCGCCCGCCGGCAGATCTCGGCGACGCCTGTGGCGTCGTAGCCCTGCTTGGCGAAGCGTTTGGCGGCAGCTTCTAGGATCGAGTTCCGCGTTTCTTCGCTTCGCTGTATGTTCCTCATGAGCTCCTTTCAGGTAAGGATGAAGTGGTGAAACCGACCGGTTGGTATGTTCATTTTACGACGTATCGAGAATTCGTCAAGGTGCTTCGTGACCTGTTTTTGAGGTGTGCGCGGGCCGGCACAAGTGACGGGTGACGATTAAGAAGCGTGCCTGCGGGCGACAAGGGCAGCTAGCACGGGGCCGGCTCGATCCGCGGTCTGGAGTGCAGATTGACCCGGGCGGGGGGCGTGCTATAACGTAGGCAATCGCATCGGTTTGAGAGGTGAGTATCCAGGTGATTGAACTAGGCTGAAAGCGAGGGCGAAAACCGACCTGACAGGGTGATGGATTTGGCTTCAGCTCTTAGCCATCCACAGGAGGCTCCCGAGCATGGCAACGTCTGAACTGTACGAACGCATCCGGTTTCGCGGGCAGCCGATCGCTCATGCCGACGCCGTGGTGATCCGGGGCGATGTCCGGTTCACGGTGCTGACGCCGCGATTGGTGCGTCTGGAGTGGTCGGAGGTCGGGGAGTTCGAGGATCGGTCGACGTACGCCTTTCCGACGCGCTACCGTGAGACCCCACCGTGGTTTGAGGTGCAGGATCAGGATGGTGATCTGATCCTTGAGACCGACGCGCTTGCGATCCGCTATGCGTTGGACTCCGGTAAGTTCACGGCCGAGAATCTGCAGATCGCATTTGCGTGGGACGGTGAGGAGAGCTCCTGGCATCCGGGTATGGACAACCCTGAGAACCTTCGTGGCACGCGACGCACGCTAGACCGTTGCGCCGGTGACGCGTCGTTGAACGAGGGCCTGCTCTCCGCTGCCGGCTGGGCGCTTTTCGATGACAGCAATAACGTGGTCTTCGACGACGACGGCTGGGTCGCGGCGCGTCCGGATCACGCGCTGCAGGATTGGTACTTCTTCGCCTATGGCCGCGATTACCTGACGGCGCTGCAGGCATACAGTAACTTCGGCGGCAAGATCCCGCTGATTCCCCGATTTGTCCTAGGGGGGTGGTGGTCGCGCTACTGGGCTTACGGCGAGCAGGACTTCCGCGACCTCATCAGTGAGTTCGAGTCTCATGGCGTGCCGCTCGACGTCTTGGTGATCGATATGGACTGGCACACACCCCACGCGTGGACGGGATACACCTGGAACCGTGACCTCTTTCCCGATCCCCCGGCGTTTCTCAAATGGATCCACGACAAAGGGCTTCGGGTGACGCTCAACCTCCACCCGGCAGAGGGAGTGCAGTCCTTTGAGGAGGTGTACCGCGAGTTTGCACAGGCGATGGGCTTGGACCCGGATACGGAGGAGCCGGCGCCTTTCCGCATCGCGGATAAGGACTTCGTAGAGCACTACTTCAGGATGCTCCACCATCCGATGGAGGAAGAGGGCGTCGACTTCTGGTGGATGGACTGGCAGCAGGGGGAGATCTCGGAGGTGAAGGGACTCGACCCTCTGCCTTGGATAAACCACTTGCACTTCAGCGATATCCGACGCCATGGTACGCGTCCGATGCTCTACAGCCGGTGGGGAGGCCTGGGCAACCATCGCTACTACGTCGGTTTCTCGGGCGATACCTACGTGACGTGGAATGCGTTGCAGTTCCAGCCCTATATGACCGCGACCGCTGCCAACGTGCTCTACGCGTGGTGGAGCCACGATATCGGAGGGCACATGGGCGGCGCGACGGAGCCCGAGCTCTACGCTCGATGGGTCCAGTTCGGTGCGCTGAGTCCTGTGCTCCGTCTGCACGCGACCAAGGATCCCCGGGCGGAGCGGCGTCCCTGGGCTTTCCCTGAGCCGGTCTACGAGGCGGCAAAAGCCGCTTTTGTCTGGCGCTACCATCTGATTCCCTATCTCTACACGATGGCGCGCGTGACGTCGGATACCAGCGTCGCGCTGTGCCGACCGATGTACTACGAGAGCCCTCAGGACGAGAGTGCCTACGCCGCTCGCTATCAGTACTACCTTGGGACGGAGATGATCGCGGCGCCGATCGTCTTCCCAGCTGATCCCAAGACGGGCATGGCTGCGATTGACGTCTGGGTGCCACCGGGTACCTGGTTCGCGTACGACACGCTGGAGACGGTGCGGGGGCCGCGTTGGCTGCGGATGGTGGGCGATCTCAACCGGATACCGATGCTCGTCCGTGAGGGCGCCATCGTGCCTCTGGCACCCGTGCCGGAACCCGAGCCGGGGATGCTGGCGTCGGGCACGACGAAGGCCTTGCCGGATGACAAGCTGGTGCTTGAGTTCTTTCCAGGTCGAGGAGCGTTCGACGTCTACTTCGATGACGGCCTGACCGAGGCCTACCGGGAGGGCGAGTTCGAGTGGCTGCCGGTTCGGAGCTGGCAAGTCAATGAAGGACGGAGCTGGATCGTCTCCGTTGGGCCGACGACCAGTTCATGTGAGGCGCTTCCGGATCGACGGGCCTACGAGCTGCGGTTCCGAGGTTGCCGGCAGCCGGCGATGGTGTTGGTGAACGGAGAGCCTGCCGCTGATTGGAGCTACAACGCAGAGGCATCGACGGCGACGGTACGGTTGCCCTTGCTCCCGAAGACCCAAGATCTGACGGTTACGCTGACGTCGAATGAGGGCATCGCGGCCCTGGGCTCGGGTCGAGACGCCAGGATCGTGGCGAAGGACGTCCGACGCCTGTTAGGCGAGGCATGCCCCGAGGATGCGACTGACATCGATGCTGTGATCGCTTGCGACGGGCCGGGGGTGCAGGACGCGGTTGCGCGGCTCGGCGGCCCTTCCTTCCACGGTGTGGAGTCCGTCACGTTGGATGACGCTCCGCAGCGGCTGGGGCGCCTTGTCATAAGTCCGCCTGCCGACGGCACACCTGTGGACGTCGCCATTGACTACACGGTCGAGCGCGGGCCTGAGCGAAAGACGTACCATCAGTCACGGCAGGGAGTGACGGCGCCCTGGATTGCCGAGACGCCCTTCGCGTTTGATGGGGAAGTGGCGCCCCTTCGGTGGCGGGCGGACCTTCGGCTGACGTGGGACGGGAAGACGCTCAGCGGTGGTTACGAGAGCAAGCCACTCTTTCCTGGTATCTACCGGTACCGGGTCGCGTTCCACGATCGCGCAGAGTCTCAGCTGAGCCTGGACGACGTGATCGGCACCGAAGAGGATTCACAGCTGGACGCAGAGACCGTTGTCCAGGATCCCGCGGAGATGCACAATCTCAATGAGCCCTTTGTGATACGTTTCTGGGAGCGCTATGCCGAGCGGATGCAAGCTTCGGAGAAGTTGGCTGCTTATCTGCTGAGCACGGTGGTGAGCGCAGAGGCGCGTGACGTGGTATTGGAGCTCACCGCCTCTGATCCGGTGGCCCTGTACCTGAACAATGAGGAAGTCGCGATACTGCCCCGGGAGGAGGTGCCGGAGGATGTTCCCGTGCAATTCCGACCGCCAGTGAGGACGGCTGTCCTCCGGCTTGAAGAGGGCGAGAACACCTTGGTCGTCGCTACTGAGTCCCCGGAGGAGCCGCGGGGGCGGTGGTTCTTCGGCGGGAAGTTCCTTACCCCGGAGGGTGAGGATATCGTGGACCTGACATACAAGTGACGGATCTAGTCCTTTTGTGGAAGATAGGAGAGACACCCCGTGGCAGAGAAGATAAGGGCTGTGCTGGTAGGATGTGGTGGCATCAGTCGTACCTGGTTGCGCACAATCACGCAGCTGCCTGACGTCGAGCTAGCGGCTTTGGTCGATATCGACCGATCTACGGCCGAGGCGCGGGCTGCGGAGTTCGAACTGCAGGACGTCGAGATCGACACAGATCTCGATTCGACGCTCACACAACAGCAACCGGACGTCGTCTTCGACTGCACGGTGCCCACGGCACATCATCCGGTCACCTTGAGGGCGCTGGCGCATGGTTGCCATGTTCTAGGGGAGAAGCCTTTGGCGGATACCATGGCCCACGCTCGGGAGATGGTAGAGGCAGCCGAAGCGGCGCATCGCGTCTACGCTGTCATGCAGAATCGCCGCTACGATCCGAACATCCGCCGTCTCAAGGCGTTCCTGGAAAGCGGCGTGTTGGGGCGGATCACCACCGTGAACTGCGATTTCTACATAGGCGCCCATTTCGGCGGCTTTCGAGACCATATGGAGCACGTGCTCCTGGTGGACATGGCGATTCATACGTTTGACGCCGCCAGATTCCTGATGGGGGCCGACGCCCGGGCGGTCTATTGTAAGGAGTGGAACCCACCCGGCTCGTGGTACGATCATGATGCGTCGGCGATGGCGATCTTCGACATGACCGGCGACATCGTCTACAACTACCGTGGCAGTTGGTGTGCTGAGGGGCTGAACACGACTTGGGAAAGCCGTTGGCACATGATCGGCGAGAAGGGCAGTGTCCTATGGAATGGCGCCGAGGAGTGTGTCGCCGAGGTGGTCGCGGAGACGGGCGGCTTCTTCTCTGAATGGGAGAAGGTAGGGGTGCCGGATCTGGAGGGTCCGACCAAAGAGGGTGGGCACGGCGGCGCGATCCGGGAGTTTGTCCACTGTGTGCGGACCGGGTGTGTACCGGAGACGGTGGCCAGCGACAATATCAAGAGTCTGGCGATGGTCTTCGGGGCCGTGGAAAGTGCGGAGAGCGGTCAGCGGCTGGAGATCGTGGCGCTGTAGCACCGTCTCATTAGGCAATCGAGGCCCGCGCGCCGACGAAGTCGCCGTGCTGGCTAAAGGCGCCCATGTAGTGCCGGCGCAGACGCACCCTGTGGACGCAGGTTAACGTGGGGCGGCTGCCTCTGGCAAGGGCTGATAGCCATTGCTGAAGCCTATCCGAGTTGATTTGTCAAAGATCATCAGTTCACCTTGTGTTTGAGACCGCCCCGCAGAACGCGATATGGACACCGACTGCCCTGCCCCTTGACGTCCCTGACCTTGCGTCCGGGGCGTTTGCATCTACACTGAGTCCAATTCATCTCGCTTTCGTTCTATTTTTCTGGAGGGCATTATGACTTCGATCGCAGTTGTAACGGACACGGACGCAAGCTTACCGCCGGCGCTCGCAGAGCGTTACGGCATTCGCCTGGTTCCTATCAACGTGCACTTCGGGGATGAGGCGTTTCAGACCGGCGTCGATATCGATGATGCAGCGTTGGTTGAGCGAATTCGTCGCGAGGGTACGATGCCCATGACCTCGGCGCCGACGCCCGGACAGTTCGCTGCGGCCTATGAGGCGGCGTTTGACGCAGGTGCCGAGGCCTTGGTCTGCTTCTGCGTAAGCAGTGAGATCAGCGGCACGCATAACGCAGCGGTGCAAGCGCGTCAGCTATTCGAAGGGCGTTCCATCACGGTGGTAGACTCCCGTACCGTCTCGATGGGTCAGGGATATATGGCGCTCGAGGCCGCTATCAGGGCCCGCGATGGGGCCTCGGTCGAGGAGGTGATCGCTGCGGCCGAGGACGTCCGGGAGCGCACGTCGCTCTATGCGGCGTTGGACACCTTGCGGTACCTGGCGATGAGCGGGCGCGTTGGACATCTGGCCGCAGGTATGGCATCACTTCTGAACATCAAGCCGGTGTTGACCTTGCAGGGCGGCAAGCTCGACATGCTGGAAAAGGTGCGGACACGACGGAAAGCATGGGGACGGCTACTTGCCCTGACCGAGGCGTCCATCGGTGACAGATCTGTGGAGAAGATGGCGATCGTTCACGTGGACGCCGAGGACGAAGCCCGGGCCTTCGAAGAAGAGCTTCGAGCGGAGATCGCGTGTCCGCAGGAGATCACGATGGCACCCTTCACGGCTGGTCTAGCTGTGCATACAGGTCCCGGTATGATCGGGGCGGTGGCGGTCGCCGACGGCTGAGCACTGTTGGGCGAAAACCGGACCAGGCTTTTGGGTCTTGTAGATTGCGCCAAAAGTAGTAGCTTTAGGAGGACGACATGAAGGATAGCGACCCAATACCGGAGGTCTAGCTATGGGACTACACCTATACGATACTTACACACGAACCATTCGGGAGTTTGAGCCCTTAAAGCCGCCGAACGTAGGGCTCTACACCTGTGGTCCGACAGTCTACGACTACGCACATATTGGCAATCTACGCACTTATATTTTTGAGGATGTCTTGCGCCGCGTTCTTGAGTTCCACGGCTACGAAGTCAAGCACGTGATGAATATCACCGATGTGGGGCACCTGCTCTCAGACGGTGACACAGGCGAGGACAAGATCGAGCGGAGCGCAAGACTTGAGGGGAAGTCCGCCTGGGAGATCGCGGAGTTCTACGCCGAGGCCTTCAAGCAGGACTTGGCGCATCTCAACATCCTTGAGCCCACCATCTGGTGCCGGGCCACCGATCATATCCAGGAACAGATCGAGACGGTTAAGTGCATCGAGGAGAAGAGCTACACGTACGAGACCTCGGACGGCATCTACTTCGACACTTCGAAGTTGGAGGATTACGGTTATCTGGGCCGTATCGACGTTGAGGGACTGGAGGTAGGAGCGCGCGTACGATATGGGGAGAAACGCAACCCGACAGACTTCGCACTCTGGAAGTTCAGTCCGAAGGATCGGCAGCGCCAGATGGAATGGGACAGCCCGTGGGGTGTTGGCTTCCCCGGATGGCATATCGAGTGCTCCGCGATGTCGGCCAAGTACCTCGGCCCCTATTTCGACATTCACTGCGGCGGTGAGGATCACATCAACGTCCATCACCCGAATGAGATCGCACAGACGCGCGCGTGCTACGGAACGCGGCTCGCCAATTTCTGGCTGCACGGTTATTTCCTCCAGATCGACAGCGCCCGGATGGGGAAGTCGGCGGGCAACTTCCTTCGGGTTCAGACCTTAATCGACCGGGGTTACGATCCGCTGGCCTACCGGTATCTCTGCTTGAATGCGCATTATCGCTCAAGGCTGAGTTTCTCGTGGGACAACCTCGACAGCGCCGCCACGGCGCTCGACCGCCTACGGGAGATGGTCTACGATTGGGGCAAGCCGGGTGAGATCGATGAGGCGTGGATGGATAGGTTTGTGGCGGAGGTCGACGACGACCTCAACGTGCCCCGGGGTCTGGCCGTCGCCTGGGATCTCAGCCGTAGCGAGATGTCTCCCGCGGATAAGAAAGCGACGATGCTTAGATTCGACGAGGTGCTCGGCTTGAGGTTAGCTGAGTGGACGCCGGCAGCGGTCCCAGAGTCGGTGATGGCGTTGGTTCAGCAGCGGGAGCTGGCTCGGGCGGAAAAGGACTGGGCCCGAGCGGATGAGCTCCGCGACCAGATTCTGGAGGCCGGCTACGAGGTGCGCGACACACCGGAGGGCTCCGTTGTGAGGAAGCTCGACTAGGCGAAAGCCGTGTGCAACTTTAGTCGCTCCAACGCGTATGTGAACGTAAGGTTCAGAAGGCAAAGACAACGGAGGTGGACGATATGCGGAGTCACGTGATTGACTACAAAGTGGCCGGTGATGATATCCAGTACGTCGAGGTCGAGCTCGATCCCGGCGAGACCGTCATCGCCGAGGCTGGCACGATGATGTACATGGAGTCGGGCATCACGTTCGATACCAAGATGGGAGATGGGTCGAAGCCGAAATCGGGATTTCTCGACACTGTGTTGAGCGTCGGCCAGCGGGTGATCACGGGGGAGTCGCTCTTTATCACGCACTTCACCAACAGCGCCGGCTCGGGAAAGCGACACGTCGCCTTTGCCGGTCCCTTTCCCGGGAAGATCATCGCCATGGATCTTGACGAGGCTGGCGGCGAGCTTATCTGTCAGAAGAACTCTTTTCTCTGCGCTGCGCGGGGAACGGAGATCAGTATCGCGTTCAACAAGCGGCTCGGGGCTGGGTTCTTCGGAGGCGAGGGGTTCATCCTGCAGCGCCTGCGCGGCGACGGGATGGCATTCATCCACGCGGGCGGCACGATTGTCGAGCGCCGGCTCAACAACGAACGCCTGATGGTCGACACAGGCTGCATCGTGGCCTTCGAATCCCCGATCGACTACAATATCGAGCGAGCCGGTAACTTGCGGTCGATGCTCTTTGGTGGGGAGGGGCTCTTCCTGGCGACCCTTCAAGGGACAGGCAGGGTCTGGCTTCAGTCGCTGCCCTTCTCGCGACTCGCGGACCGTGTGCTGCAGTATGCACCCTCGGCAGGCGGGAAACAGCGGGACGAGGGGTCAGCGATTCGCGGGCTGACCCAACTGATGGGGCAGTAGTCCTCGCGATTCTCAACACCAAGGCCTCCGGGGATGACCTGGAGGCCTTCTCTTTCGGTGGCTATATAGTATAATAATAATAAATATATATGAAAAATTATTGCTAGCACCGGAGGGGAGACCATGAGATACAAACAGACTCGTTGGCAGATCGTGACCGGGCTACTGGCGCTCTTGACGGCCGTAGTATTGGTGGGGTGTGGTGTCGCTGATACGACCAAGGCTATGGACAGCGGTGCTGCAGCGGCGCTCACGGTTGCCGAGGATCTGGGTCCGGATGTCGCCCCCGAGGTCGTGGCGGATCTGAACGAGCAAGGGACGATCACAGTGGTGGACGTCCGCGAGGATTGGGAGTACGCAGCAGGTCATATCGCGGAAGCTCAGCTCATTCCGCTGGGCACGCTGAAGGACAGGCTGGAGGAGATACCTGCTGACAGGCCTGTAGTGCTTGTCTGCCGGAGTGGGAATCGCAGTGGTCAGGCTTTTCGCTTCCTCAGACAGCAGGGCTTCGAGAACGTTCACAACATGACCGGTGGGATGCTTGCGTGGGAGGCCGCGGGTCTGGAGATGGAGAAGTGACGGCTTGCGCACGATGGTAGAGCGCCCGAGGAGGTACCTTGCTCGGGCGCTCTTTCGCTTTTAGGTATTGGGCGAGGGCTAGGCAGTTCCGTAGTTTGTCACGCGCCCACGCCAGCTTCCTCAGTGGCTGGCGTCGGCTTTGCGTCGGCGATGATCGTTGCTTCTGCGGCATCGTGGTCGGGCAGACGGTCCTCGGCGTTGCGCACCGTCGGAAAGAGGTAACCGGCTGCGCCGATCAAGGCGGCGAAGAGCCCGGTCAGCGCTATCTGCAACCCCATGCCGGCACCGGGCCCCTTTCCCAGGATGCCGAAGAGGGGCGTGGCGTTTGGATCTGCCAGGAAGTAGGGCTCGAAAAACCGGTCGGCCAGCGGACCGGCGACGTATTGGCTTACTGGGGCAACAAGCCAAGCGATGAGCCGGCGAGTGGCGAAGACCCGTCCCTGAATGTCGGGCGGGACCTTGGACTGCCAGATGGCCTGATTTGACGAGTTGATGAGCGGAGTCAAAGCCATCCCGACGAAAACGGTGATCAGCCAGGGGAGGAGTGAACGGGAGAGGCCTGTACCGGCCATAGCGAGGCCGGCCAGAACCCACCCTAGTAGAACGCCGTGCACGCGTCGCTTGAAACCGCCCCACGCGCTGATGATGAGGCCACCGGCGATTCCGCCAAGTGCGCCAGCTGTTTGGATGGCGCCAAAGATGATCTCATCGCTGTTCGTTCGGGCTAGAATCATCGGGTCTCCCACCGAGAAGCCCAGCGCGTGGAAGAAGTTGCCCAGGAGGAAGACGAGTTGCAGACCCAGGAGCGACGGGCGTGCTAAGATGTAGTTAAGCCCGAAGATGGCCTGCTGAAAAAAGCTCCCCGTCGCTCCTTGACCGGATTCCGACACTGTGGGTTGTGGTATGTGGACGAAGAGGAGCGTCCCGATGGCGAAGGCTGCGCTGATCAGATCCAGGGCCAGGAGGGCCACGATCCCGGGCTGTCCCGTGGCGCTGGCTGCGACCGAGGGCAGATTGCGGACAACCCACACGCTCAACGGGCCGATGAGCGCTCCGGCGATCATCGGCGCGAAAACTGCTGAGGAGTTGCCGGCGATGTCCAGCATCGCATTAGCGCGGGTGTAGTCTTTCTTGTTCAACATCGTGCTGATCGCCGCGGAGTAGGCGGGCCACTGGAAGCCTTGGAAGGTGCCGCCGATGAAGGCGGTGATGTACAGGTGCCAGATCTCGAGATTGCCCGTGGTGAAGAGGAGGAGGACGATCAGCGTGTTGAGAGCAGCCGCGAGATCGCTGAGCATCATCATGAGCTTGCGGTTCGCCCGATCGACCAAGACGCCCACCAGCGGCGTGAAGACCACCATAGGGACGAAGAACCAGAATCCGATGCGGGTCATCGGTGTCGCTTGCCCCCCGCTGGCGTCGAAGACCCAAAGCCGGAGACCGAAGTGGCTGACGGCCGTGCCCAGCAGCGAAAGAATCTGTCCAACCCAGATGATGGTGAACGCTGTCATGCCTGTAGGGCGGTTTTGGTCGTTCTGCATAGATGCCCTCTCCTCGTGCGCGGGGTCAAGCCAAGTGTCTATGTTCGGATGCGCACAAGCCCCCTGTCTTTTGACCATTCTAGACGACCGTTTGATATTTGTCAAGTAGATATTGGATATCTTAAAGGTTGTGTTTAATAAATGTGATCCAGCGGCTTCTCGGTTGTGCTGGTCCTTTGAGAGGTATATAATGTATTTGGTGGGTTGTCCCGGCATCTTGCGTGGAGGGAGGTAGCGCGTGGACGGTAGGGACGTGGTTAGGAGTCCCGTGCAGGTACGGAATGTGGCCAGTCAACCCGTGCTGGTCGGTGATACGGAGGTCGTGCCGCAGTCTCGGGTCTGGGAGATTCGCTGGCCGTTCGGCGGCTGGGTTTGGCATCGTCCCGTCGGACTGATCGTTAGGCGCGGTTCGGAGGTCAAGCGCGTGCCAATTCCGGACGTGATGCGTCAGGTGATGGTGGGGATGGCGGCATTGACGCTGATCGCGCTGGCCTTTGCGTGGTTAGCGGTCCAAAAACAGAGTTCGGAGAGGAGGGTGTGATGGCGGAGAAAGAGGGCTTTACTCTTCTGGCGGCTAGGGGATCCGCGGAAGCAAAGGAGCTTATCGGGCGTCTCTTCGACGTGGCGAGACCCGAGGCCGTTTATGGCGAGCCGATGCGAGCCGGAGAGTACACGTTGATCACGGCGTCGGAAGCCAGCGTTTCGATGGGGTTTGGTTTTGGCGTCGGCGCCGGAGAGCCACAGGGCGAGATCGAGGGAGCCGAAGGGACCGGTGCAGCCCAAGAGGCCGGGGGCGGCGGAGGTGGTGGGGGATACGCGGCAAGTCGAGCTATCGCCGTCATCAGTGTGGGACCGAACGGCGTCGTGGTGGAGCCCGTTGTCGATGTGACGAAGATCGTCCTGGCGTTCTTCACGATGTTTGGCGCGTTTCTTATGATGCTGGGCAAGATGCGCAGGGGCCTGAAGGGCTAAGCTTCGGACGTAGCGCATCAACACAAGCTAGGAGATAGCAATGACAGAGGAAAAGGGATCTGAGGAGTCTAAGAGATCGGCCGAAGCCTGGCGCGAAGTTGGCCGCAGCTTTGAATCATTAGGACAGAGCCTCTCCCATGCGTTTCGCACAGCCTGGGAGGATGAGTCCACACAAGACGCGATGGAGGAGGTGAGAGCCGGGCTGCAGTCAATGGCTCGATCAGTCGCTGACGCCGTCGACGACACGATGGAATCACCGGAGGGCCAGAAGTTCCGCGAGGAGGCGGAGCGATTTGCCGAGTCGGCGCGTGAGGCCGGAGAGCAAGCGGCATCAGAGGCACGCCCCCATATCGTCGCAGCGATGAAGACGATCCAGGATGGCCTTGCTTCGGCCATTCAGCAGTTGGAGCGCGCGCAGAAGCCTAAGTCCGGGGAGACAGCTTCGTCAGGACCTGAGGAGCTGTGAAACGACAAGTCTCCACACCAATTCGCTCTCACGGGCGACCCGTTTTGCGTTTTTGGGGTGCTCGTTCCTGCATCTATGTGTAGCTGAACCGCCTTCCAGCGGGCCGCTAGAAGGCAAGTTTCCTCGTGTCCGGATCAGTGGGGCGTATTGAACTCTCGCGATCGTATTCCTTGATGTCCGCGGGCTATGCTGTTCACGCTATGGGCGCAGGCGCGATTTTGGCATCGCCGGGCGTCAGTCGACGCCCGGCTGCAGCCATGCTGCGGTCTGGGTGGTGCGGTTTAGCTGACCTTGGCCTGGACCAGGGCGCGCATTTCGTTGCGGAGCGCGGCGATCTGGGCTTTGGTGCGCCGGACTCTTTCGAGGACCTCGTCCTCGGAGTGAATGCCGGCCTTGATCAAGCGGTGAGCGGCATCGCGACGGTGTTTGGCAACGCCAGCGTCGACCAGTAGGTCCAGATTCTGACGCGTCTCTCGATCCACGCGGAGGATCATAACGCTAGTCATGTCCCCCACAGTGGTCACCAGCGCTTTGCCCAGGCAATCGACGAGACGCGTCGCCTCCTGGGCGACGGCCTCGACGGCCATGGTCAGGTCCTCAGGCTTGTCTTTGAGCTCAACTTCAGGCACTTCTTTCTCTTGTTTCATTTTGATCCCTCCACGGCTATGGGGCCGTCTTGACGACCTCGAAGAATCCGATCTCGAGGGGTCTTACTCGGTTTCTGCCTCTGAGGTCTCTTCCTCGGTCTTTTCTTCCTCAGCCGGCGCTAGCTTGACTTCTTGGCGCAGTTGATCTCGCAACTCAGCGATCTGATCGGTAATGGCTCGGATTCTGGCGAAGAGTGCGTCGTTAGCGTTGATGCCCTCGCTGATCAAGAAGGCGGCGCTCTCGGAGCGACTGCTTGTGATCTCGGCCTCGATCAGCATGTCCAGGTGGTCCAATGCGTCGTCATTGACGCGGACCATCACGACATTGCCGCGTCCCTGAAGAGCCTCGCTCAGCGCTTGGCCGAAGGACTCGACCTGACGCAGGGCATCCTTGAGGTGGCTAGTCTTGTCCTTCTTGCTCGTCTCGTGGGCTTCTTCAGCCTCACCGTGAGTTTCTTGAGCTTCTGACTCGCCGGTTTCCTCTGCCACCACCTCAACTTCAATCTCTTTCTCAGACTCTGGTGCGGTTTCTTCCTTGACTTCCGGAACTTCGTTCTCACTCATTGTGGCCTCCTGCCTAATTATCATCTGATGGTTGGCATCGCGTTCTTGTTGCGTAATTTCCTTACACGTAATATTATAACGCCGGTTGTGCGGCCTGTCAAGCGCCAGTTCAGCCTCTCGGATGGGAGTTTGACAATCGTGGCCGGTGCGGTATATCTGGGACTGTGAAGGAAGGGGCGGGAACCTATGTCAATCGATCGACCCAACATACTACTGATCACAACCGATCAGCATAACGCCGAGATCATGGGCTGTGCCGGAAATCACGTGGTCCAGACGCCGCACCTCGACCGTTTAGCGGAGGACGGGATGCTTTTCAGCGCTGCCTACACGCCGCATCCTTATTGTACGCCGGCGCGAACGACGATCTTCACGGGACTCTACGGCCACCGTCACAAGGTGATGTACAACATGAACCTGCGCGAGGACCGGATGGATCCGCCGGAATGGACCGGCCTGGGAGCCGACGTGCTGGCCTTCCCGGAGATCTTGGCACAGCACGGTTACCGAACGTCTTTCTTCGGCAAGCTTCATACGAAGCAGATGGAAGACAAGGCTTTGGGTCTGGAGTTCATGAGACTGGCCGAGGGCAAGGGGCAGTTCGTCGACTACGGCACGGCCCCCGACGATTATCGGCAGTACCTTCTAGACAGAGGGTACCCCCCAGATATCTGGCGAACTTGGGAGCTTCCCGCATACGGCCGGTTGGGCTACGTCACGAGCCCGCTGCCGGTCGAGGACTACATCGATACCTGGACGGCCTCGGAGGCCCTCCGATATCTAGACGAGGTCGACGAGCCTTTCTTCAGTTGGGTCTCCTTCAGCGGTCCCCATACGCCTTGGGATCCACCGCGTCCCTATGACACGATGTACACTCCGAATGAGATCCCGCTGCCCGTTCGACGGGAGGGCGAGCTCGAGGAGAAGCATCCGCGGTGGGTCGCCAGGCTGGCGCGGACCGTGCCCGCGATTCCGCCGCGCTCGACGGATCCCAGCGTCGAGGGCGGAATCGACCGCGCCTACGAGCGGCTCTCGGAGGAGGAGACACGCGCGATGCTGGCTGCCTATTATGGCCAGATTTCGTTGATCGATGCGCAGATTGGCCGGCTCCTGGACGACCTGGATGGGCGTGGTGTGCGCGATCACACGGTGGTCCTCTTCACGTCGGACCACGGCGATTACCTGGGCAACAACTGGGCCTTCTACAAGTACGGGGCGCCCTATGAGTCGCTCGCTCGCGTGCCCTTTATCGTCAGTTGGCCCGGCGTGCTGGCGAGCGACCAGCGTAGCGACGCGCTGGTCTCATTGACCGATGTGGCCCCGACGTTCCTTGAGTTGGCGGGTGTGTCAGCCGTGCCGGATATGGACGGGCGTTCCCTGACGCCATTGCTGTTGGGAGAGCAGGTCCGTTGGCGCGACGCCGTCTTTGTCGATGCCGGTCAGCTTCGTGCGATCATGACCCCGACCTGGAAGTACATCCGCTGGCAGGATGGCTTTGAGGAGTCGTACAATCGCAAGGAGGATCCGCACGATCTCTACAACCTGGCACGTAGGCCGCAGAGTCGATCGGTTTGTGGGGAATTGGCCGCTCGCCTGGCGGAGTTTGGGGAGGTATAGCGATGCGACTTCGCGTAGTCGGTGCTCAGATCCCGGTTACCGAGGATATTGGAAGAAATGCGGAGGCCATTCGCCGGGCGCTGCGCTACGCTGGGGAAAGAGGGGCGGACTTCCTGCTCACCCCGGAAGGCGCGCTGAGCGGGTACAGGCCAGACTTCGATTTGGGCGAGGTACGAGAAGCACTGGACACGGTGACCGCGGAGGCCCGTGAGGCCGGTGTGGGGTTGGCGCTCGGCACTTGTTTCGTGGAGGACGACGGAGAGTGCTACAACGAGCTTCGCTTCTACCGGTCGGATGGTGTTTTCCTCGGTTTTCACGCTAAGCATCTGCGGTGCGGCACCCTGGAGAGCTCGCCGGAAGGTGAGATCAACGACTACGGGGTGCGTCCTCTGCGGCTCTTCGACCTCGGTGGCTTGTGGGCCGGGGGGCTGATCTGCAACGATCTCTGGGCCAACCCGGAATGCACGCCGATGCACGACCCGCATCTCACACAGCGGCTGGCCCAGATGGGCGCGCGTGTGGTCTTCCACGCTGTGAACGGCGGGCGGGACGGTGGGCCGTGGTCGGAGGTCGCGTGGCGCTACCACGAGGCCAACCTGCGGATGCGCGCGCGCGCCGGTGACCTATGGATCGTGACCGTGGACAGCTGCCACCCCGTCACGCTGCCCTGTTCAGCGCCATCGGGTGTCATCAACCCGCAGGGTGCGTGGGTCTGCCAAGCACCCGTTCAGGGCGAGCACTTCTTCGTGCACACGGTTGAGCTCTAGGCGGAGGCGACCTCGTGAACAGCCGGGAGAGGCTCTGGGCGGCCCTCAACCTCGACGTGCCGGATCGGGTGCCTGTATGGATGCTCTACCCGCGAGAGCGTCTCAGCTACTATGTGGACGTGCACACCCTACCGAGCTATCGGCGGGTGATGCCTTGGGTGTGGGATCGGACTGACTGGCTCGACCGTCGCAGTCTGCCGGCGCCGCCCTTCTACACAGCCGCGGCCGACATCGAGAGCTCCCAGAGGACGGAACAGGGGTGGACTGTCACGCAGTCGGTGCTGCACACGCCTATGGGCGATCTCTACGCCGAGCGCCGCCTGGACGCCGAGAACGCGGCGGGTGCGCAAACCGCCTACTTCTGCCGGGAGATCAAGGATCTGGAAAAGATCCTGTCCATCCCCTACGAGCCGGTGGCGCCGGACCTGACGGCCTTCTACCGCGCGGCGAACAAGCTGGGCGATGCCGGCCTGATGATGGTCAATCTCTCGATGCCGATCGGCGTGGCTTACAGCCTCGTGCATCCCGAAACTTTTGCCCTGTGGACCCTGACCGAGCGGGATGCTTTGGTGTGTTTCACGGAGATCATGTTCGAGCGGCAGCGCACTTTCCTGCATCAGGCGCTGGAAGCCGGCGCCGGTCCGGTCTTCTTCACCGTGGGGACTGAGTTCGTCGCACCACCGATGTGCTCTCCGCAGACGTTCGATGTATTGGTGACGCCGTTCGATGCGCCACTCTTCGAGCTCATCCACGAGCATGGGGGACGCGTGATCGTCCATCACCACGGAAACATCGACGCAATTCTGGAGAAGATCGCGGATCTAGGCGCCG
>JBNGDU010000119.1:0-2868 GCA_049975025.1 Anaerolineae bacterium | reverse complement strand
ATCGGGGATTGCACATTGGCCGAGGCCAAGGCGCGTATCGGTGATCGCGTCTGCCTCATCGGCAGCGTTCAGTATGATGACTTCCACCAACTGACTCCTGAAGAGATGGAGAATCTCGTTCGTCGCCAGATCGGGGACGCTGCGCCTGGTGGGGGCATGATCCTGGCGCCCACGGCCGGGCCATATGCTGCGAATCTGACACCCCGTCAGCAGGAGAACACGATCCGCTTTATCAGGGCCGGGCGACGCTGGGGGCGGTATCCGATCCGAGTGTAGATGACCCTTCAAGGGGCATCCCGTTTGATCACGCTCACACAAGCAACTACGCGCCGCAGGGCGTGCAGAGCGGCTCTGTGGTCTGGGAACCCCAGAATGGGTTGGCGACGCTGGAGAACAAGGCGCTTTTCACGTAGGGCATCGTGCCGGAGATGCGCGATTTCTGCGATTGTGTGCTGGAAGGGCGAGCGCCAGAGCCGGGGTCTTTGGCGTCTGCGCACGAGGTGGTGACAGTGTACGAGGCTGCGTTGTTGGCGTAGCGTAGGGGGTGGTGTGGCGTCGGGGGACGATGCAGCGCATTGTCTCTACGGAGTTTCGCGCGGGACGAGAAAGACCTTTAGAGCCTCGGTGTGAGGTTCTAAAGGCCTTTGGGGTTCTCAGGCAACGCGGTGCTAGAAGGGGCGCTCTCCGGCTCCCATCAGATAGCCGTAACGGTCCATCAGCTCCGTGGGCGTGAGATTGGTCTGAGCTGCCATCCGCGAGATCAGCAGGTCGTCGTCGGCGTTCTCCTCCTTGAGCCGCACCATCAGCTTGTACGCGGCTTGATAGTGATTTGAATCGACGTCGACGATGCGGACCTCGGTACGGCCGGTTTCCGGATCCATCATGTCCTCGAATGGGATCGGCACGACGCGGCCCTGCTGGATGGTGACGGTAGCGTTGCTGCCGCCCTCGATGAGGAACTGGGCCGCTGCCTGGCCGATGCTGCGGGTGTAGTCGATGTCGTAGGGGCTGGGATCAGCGCAGCGGAGCTCATATCCGATCTTCTTGCTGACAAGGCGCATGTCGAGACCCAGCTTCATCAAATCCGCCCGGACGGCTTTCTTGAGCGTGTCACCGAAGTTGATCTCCGACAGGCGAACGTGCCCGTGCTCGTCACGCTCGGCGTCCTTCAACGCGTCCAGGTCCTCGATCTCCATCTGTTCGATCACGCCCTCGGCTACGACAGCGACGCCGTGGTTTTGACCCTCTGCCAGCCGTCGGAGGATGGACGTCACAAGGACGTCAACGACCTCCTGCATCCGAATCTTGCGACCGCGCCACTCTTCGGGGATCAGGGTCAACGTTGCACCGGCGCTGCGGCCAATGGCCAAGGCCAAGTGTCCGGCCTTTCGGCCCATAGCCACGATGAGGTACCAGCGCTGCGTGGTTAGAGCATCCTCCATCAAGTTCAGCACCAGGCGGGCACCGAGATCGCGGGCCGTCTCGAAACCAAATGTGGGAATCTCGTAGGGTAGGGGCAAATCGTTGTCGATCGTCTTGGGCGCGTGGGCTGTGCGGAGGGCCACGCCAAGGTTCTCGTTGGCATAGCGCGCGACCCGATAGGCGGAGTAAGCGGTGTCGTCGCCGCCGATGGCCAGCAGGCAGCTGACGCCGGCGTCGATCAGGGCGCGACCGCAGTTGCGAAGTAGCTCGTCGCTCTTGGTGGGGTTAGCGCGCGACGTGTAGAGAACCGATCCGCCCCGGCTGAAAATGCGTGTGACGTCCTCAAAGGTGAGGCTTTGGCCGACAACCTCGCCCTGCATCAAGTATTTGAAGCCTTCGCGAATGCCGATGACCTCCATACCACTGTTAAGGGCCTCAATCGTCGCAGCGTGGATGACGCCGTTGATGCCGGGGGCCGGCCCGCCGCCGACGAGGATACCGAGCTTTCCATGCCTGGATTCGTAGACTATGCCCATACGTTTCCTCTCTTGTTCTGTTCGCTTGACTAGGTCTAGTGGCCTTCATGACCAACCAGCAGTGTGCCGGATGGCATAGGCCAACGGATAGTATAGTCGAAGGCGTGAGGAGGTCAAAGAAATGTGGAAGGCTTTGAGCCCCTCGTCAGCGATATCTTCATCGCTGCTCAAGGCCCCCTGTGATCGTGACGATGCTCGCTAACACTGGGCTCAAAGCCCTGAGACTATGAATCAAGAGCCGAGCGGCACCCCCCGCTTCACGAGCTGGAGAGGAATGCCCCAGGGATCGCGGAGCATCACCAATACCGAGCCGTTGTCCTGGTGCTCCTCGGAAAACAGCGTGGCGCCCGCGTCGAGAAGTTCGGACTTAGTGGCTTCGATGTCGTCGACGGCATAGGCCACGTGGACGACGAGCGGTGACTGCTCGGCATAGTTTGGTACCGGCGCCTTGGGGTTGTGATAGATTTCCATGATCACACGACCGGTGACATCGGCCAGGAACCGCATGTAGGGTGGCACGTCGATGCCGTGGACGACGCGCAGGTCGCAGTGCTCAACGTACCATTCGGCCATCGCTCGGGGATCGGGCACGTTCAAGGCGAAATGTTCGAAATACATGTGTGTCCTCCTGACTCGCTCTGCTGTTGACTTCTGTCGCCATTGACTGGATGAAGTGACCCTGGATCGGTCACGTGGCATGATTCTACTCGGGGGGATCGAGGCCGCAAGGAGGGCTCACGATTACCAGGTGGTGGCCTTCACAAGCAAGATGAGAGATAAGCGTCAGGTTTCCGTCAAGTACATCATTGTGACTTTGATATGCTATGTACAGAGGGCGCAGGAACGCAAGCGACATAAGATTCTCCTCCTTCTGAGAAACCGGGGGCGCTATGGGGGCAGCCCCCGGTTT
>JBNGDU010000118.1:18921-30357 GCA_049975025.1 Anaerolineae bacterium | reverse complement strand
GACCTACACGGGCGCGACGCGGTCCTCTATGGAGAGTCCCGAGGAGGGATACAAACAGGTCTACATGGAGATCGCCGAGCGCCATCCAATACTTGCGGATAGCGCCGGTACCTCCGTGCTGCCGATGGGCGGCGACTACTGTGTCGTCACCGCGGCGGAGGACGCTAGCGAGCCGTTGACTCTTTCGGCGCCTTTCATTGTCTTCCCTGAGGGCTTCTCCTACCCTAAGCATCCGGCGTCGGGCGATCCGTTGGCGATCGTCCGGGAACACGAGGGCGGCGGACGGACGGTCTATTTCTCCGGGCGTCCCGGGGCCCTCTACTGGACCATGCCCTATCCGGATTTGGGGCGCCTTGTGGTCAATGCCGTGACGTGGGCTGCCGGTGATGTGTTGCCGGTGTACGTCGAGGGCCCGCCCACGCTGCAGGTCTCGGTGCGGACACAGCAGAACCGGCGCCTGATACACCTGATCAACCTGACGGGCGGCAAGCGCTTCTTCCGGGAGCTGGTGGCCTTACGCGATGTGAAGCTGGCGCTGCCGGCGGCGGAGGCTGAGGATGTCAGACGCGCATACCGGCTATCGGACGGGCTTGAGCTCCCCATCGATCGGGAGGACGGACGTTGTCAGGTCACCGTGCCGGAGATCAGGGACTATGACGTGATCGTTTTCGAACTGGATCGAAAGGCATAAGATGGAATACAGGCAGTTGGGCAGAACCGGCGAGCTGGTCAGCAGATTGGGATTCGGCGGGGCTCCCGCCGGACTGACCAACTACTTGAGTTCGTACTCACCGGAGGACGTGGAGCAGCGGCGCCGGGTCATCCAGGCGCTCGAACGGGCGCTGGAGTTGGGTGTGACCTATTTCGACACGGCGCCGGCCTACGGGCAGGGAGCCAGCGAAGCTATCTTCGGCGAGGTGTTGGGGAGTCTCGGCGATGAGATCTTCGTCGCCACCAAGGTGGTGCCTGCGGCGAAAGACGTGCGCGCCAGCGTCGAAGGCAGCCTCGAGCGTCTGCAGCGGGACGCCATCGATCTGCTGCAGATCCACGGCTCAAGCTACAGTCGCGCCACGGCAGATGCTTTCCTGGCACCCGACGGCATGGTGGCGAAGATGGAGGCCCTCCGAGATGAGGGGCTCATTCGGTTTATCGGCTTCACGACCGAGGACAACAATCCGGCTGTCTACCGCTTCATCGAGTCTGGGCGGTTTGATGTCGTGCAGATGTGCTACAATCTACTGTACCAGCATCCGGCGGAGCAGACACGTCCCTTTGGCAGCATGTTTGAGGCCGAGGAGCAGCAGATGGGCATCGTCACAATGCGTACGGTAACCTCGGGGCTATTCCAGAAATGGGTGCAGTGGGTCAACCCTGATAACGCCTTTGACTACACCCCTGCCCTGCTCCAGTTCGTTCTCTCCAACCCCCTGGTCGACGTCGCTCTTGTGGGTATGCGCGACGCCGCGGTCGTGGAGGACAACGTGGCGATCGTGAACGACCAGACCGGACGCATTGATATCGAGGCCTTGCACGAGAAGTACGTCTAGACAACCGGAGTTCGAGATATCCGGGTTCAGAGATCTCTGGAGGATAACTATGAGTGATCAACCGAATTTCGTCTTCATCATGACCGACACTCAGGCGACGAACGTGATCGGCGCCTACGGTCGTCCGGAGCTTCGCACGCCGCATATCGACGGCCTGGGCGAGACGGGGATGCTGTTCGAACGTGCCTACACGACGTGCCCACTCTGCACACCCGCCCGGGCCGGCATTTTCACCGGTATTTACCCTCACACGGCGGGGGCCTGGACGAACAACCTCCCTCTGGGCGATAATGTCATCACGATGGGCCAGCGCTTCGAGGATGGAGGCTACCATACCGCCTGCATCGGCAAGTGGCATCTGGATGGCCATGACTACTTCGGCACGGGTATCTGCCCTGACGGATGGGATCCTGACTACTGGTTCGACGGCAAGAAGTACCTGGAGGAGCTTACTGAGGAGGAGATCACGTTGTGGCGCCGTGGTCTGAATTCGTTGGAGGACTTGCGCGAGCACGACATCCAGCCCGAGTTCACCTGGGCTCATCGGCTTGGCGATCGGGCCGTTGATTTTCTGCAGCAGCAGGGCGATCAGCCGTTTCTCCTCATCGTCTCCTATGATGAGCCGCACCATCCCTACACCTGCCCGCCCTCCTACGTTGAGCCCTTCGTCGATTATGACTACGATCTCGGCCCGGCGGCCTTCGACACGCTGGAAGACAAGCCGTCCCACCATCAGGAATGGGCGACGTCGGCGAACGTGGGAGATCAGATCGAGGACGGCAAGGTCAGGCAGCCGATGTACCTGGGGTGCAACAGCTTCGTGGACTCGGAGATCGGGCGCGTCATCGACGCGGCGCACCGTTATGCAGCAGAGAACACCTACATCATCTTCACCTCGGACCACGGCGATATGATGGGGGCTCACGGTCTGACCGGCAAGGGTCCGGCGATGTATGAGGAGATCACGCATATTCCCTTTATCATCGAGCCGCCTGGGGGCGGTGGGGGGCGCAAAGTGTCGACCCTGGTCAGTCACATCGACCTGTTGCCGACGATGTTGGAGTTGGCGGGCCTCGAATGCCCGCCCATTCTGGAGGGCGACAGCCTCGTGCCTCAGCTGAACGGTGAGGAGAACGAGGACAAGAGCGTCAAGATTGAGTTCCAGCGGTACGAGATCGAGCACGATTCCTGGGGCGGCTTCCAGCCGGTGCGGAGCATCCTTAAGGGGCCGTACAAGCTGGTCATCAACCTGCTGCATTCCGACGAGCTGTACGATCTGCAGCGGGACCCGGGGGAGGTCGATAACCGCATCGACGATCCCAAGTTGGCCGACGTCCGCGACGGGCTGCACGATCAGTTGCTGGCGTGGATGTACGAGAAGCGGGATCCCTTCCGGGGACCGGTTTGGGGGCGCCGTCCGTGGCGCGAGGACCGGCGCTTGCAGTGGCGCGGCAAGTTCCGCCCACGCCCCGCTGATGGTTACGCACCGGCTGTGCTAGACTATGACACCGGACTCCCGACGAAGGGCGTCAAAGTGGAATACGGCTAATGAGGCGGCTGGTGTCGTCATGGTTCCGGCCTTTCCGGAAGCCCAATAGAGAGCGTGCGCTATGGACTTGCGCGTTCCGGGGGGTCACGTTGAGTGAAATGATCTGTAGGCAGTACCTGCAAGGAGGCTAGAAGATGACGGAAGCGGAGTTCACGATAAGTGCTTTTGGTGATGAAATCGCGCAGGATCTCGACGAGCAATTAGCGACATTGCGTAAGTTGAGCATCGGATGTCTGGATCTGCGAGGTGCGTGGGACAAGAACGTGCTGAAGATGGATGACGAGGACCTGGTCCGTGTCGTGAAGACGTGTGCCGAATACGGTATCGAGGTCGCATGTCTCGGCAGTCCCATCGGCAAATCCCCGCTGGATGACCCGATTGAGTATGAGATGAATAACCTCCGCCGGATCTTCGAGATCGGGGAGAGCGTTGGCTGCCGGCGTGTCCGGATGTTCTCATTCTACCCCGCTGATACCAGCACGAACGTGCACTACGATCAGCACGTCGACGAGACGGTGGAGCGACTTCAGATGCTGGTGGGCATGGCCGAGCGAGAGGGCTTCACGCTCCTATTGGAGAACGAGAAGGACATCGTGACCGACACGCTGGCGCGCTGTAATACGGTGATCAAGGCGATCGACAGCCCGAACTTCCGTTTCCTCTGGGATTCGGCGAACTTCGTCCAGGTGGGGGAGAAGAACGTGGTTGAACGCGGCTGGCCCCTGTTGAGTGACTACATCGGCTACGTGCACATCAAGGACGCGGTCCTCAGCGATGGACATGTCGTGCCCGCCGGCGAGGGCGACGGTCAGCTACCGCTGTTGATCGAGAATCTGAAGGAGAGCGGTTACCAGGGCGTGCTGGCGCTGGAGCCTCATCTCAAGGTTGCCGGACACAGCACCGGATTCAGCGGGGCCGAGGGTATGCGAACCGCCGTGACGGCGCTGCGCAAGGTCATGGACGAGGTGGGCGCTGTTGAGGTCAGGCCCTGATGTCGATCGGAGGTCACGTGATGGACAAAGAGGTCGCACAATGGACGGTGACTGAGGCGGTCTTCGCGAGCGATAGGGACTATGAGAATCCTTTCTGGGATGTGGACCTTCAAGTTCGCTTTCAAGCTCCGTCCGGTGTTTCCAAGCTGGTCGATGCTTTCTGGGATGGCGGACGGACCTGGCGCGTGCGCTTCTCTCCCGATGAGGTGGGCCCGTGGTCTTGGGTCACACTTTGCTCGGATAAGGAGAACGCCGGGCTTGACGAGCAGGCGGGTGAATTCCTCTGCGTTCCTTATGGCGGCGACAACGCTGTCTACCGGCACGGTCGCGTACGCGTTTCTGATGACCAACGGTACTTGACTTGGGCCGATGGTGAGCCCTACTTCTGGTTGGGTGACACCGCCTGGAACGGTGTGCTCCGGGCCCAGGAGGAGGATTGGCACCAGTATCTAGCGGCACGACGAGACCAGGCGTTCACGGCGATCCAGTTTGTGAGTACTCAGTGGCGCGGTGCCAAGGAGGTCCTAGGGGGAGAGCGTGCCTTTGAGGGCAGCGAACAGATACACATTCATCCGGATTTCTTCCGGAAGCGAGACGAGAAGGTCGCAGCGATCAACGCCCACGGGCTGATCGCGGCACCGGTGATCCTCTGGGCGCTGTGGGAGACCGATCCTGGACAGGCCCTTCCCGAGGCGGACGCGATCCGGCTGGCGCGATACATCGTGGCGCGGTGGGGAGCCTACCAGGTCATCTGGTTTTTGGGCGGTGACGGCAATTACCTCGGCGAGCGCGCCGAGCGGTGGCGTCGCATCGGCCCCGCCGTCTTTGAAGAGGATCGCGACCGACTGGTGACGATGCATCCATGCGGGCAGACTTGGGTCGGTCAGGAGTTTCGTGGGGAGCCCTGGTTCGACTTCATTGGTTACCAAAGCGGTCATGGCAGCTCGGAGGAGCATCTCCGCTGGTTGGTGGAGGGACCGCCGTCCAAGAACTGGTGTAACGAGCCGCCGTTGCCGGTGATCAACCTGGAACCCAACTACGAAGGGCATCCCTCCTATCACGCCGATCACCGGTTCGGCGCCCAGGAGGTGCGACGAGCGGCTTACTGGAGTCTGCTGGTCTCGCCCACCGCCGGCGTGACCTACGGCACGAATCCGATCTGGGTATGGCCCGATGAGCCGGAAGTTCCCGATGGACATGAGCGAATCGGAACCGTCGCGCCCTGGCACGAAGCCCTTGACACACCCGGCATCCGCAGCATGACCACATTGCGACGCTTCTTCGAGAGCCTGCCCTGGTGGACGTTGCGACCGGCGCCCGAGCTCTTGGCCGAACAGCCGGGTGAGGACGATCCCCGGCACTTCATCGCTGCGGCGAAGACGGAGGACGGCGGCACAGCCGTGATCTACACGCCGGTGGGCGGAACGGTCAAGCTGAACGTGGACGCCCTGCCCGAGCCTCCGGTGATCTGTTGGTTCGACCCTCGGGCCGGGGACTGGACCGATGTATGTGCCTTGCCCGACACGTCGGGTACGCTCCAGACGCCCGACGAAGACGACTGGGTCCTATGTGTCAAACACGGTGATGCCGACGCGTAGGGTCGGTGTCGTCGGTATCTCGTGTTCTGGGCTCCGACCTGCCGTCTCTGGCGTCGTCGATGTCCCTGGATGTTGGGACCGTGCCGTCCGCAAGGGCGCGCCGGCGCGAGACCAGCGTCTTTCATAGGGTCTTAGTTTCCAGCTCTGGTTGTTTCATAAGTAAGGAGGTACTGTCTATGAGGACGATACCGGATCCCTCGAAAGAGATTCCCGTTGTGGCGCAGGTGGATGTTCTGGTCGTCGGTGCGGGCATGACGGGCGTCGCGGCAGCGCTTTCGGCGGCGCGCATGGGCGCCAAGGTCCTGATTATCGAGCAATTTAACTGCCTTGGCGGGGTGGCGACCGCAGGCTGGCACAACCACCTTTCGCAATACAATGCCTGGGACAGTGACCGGCGCGTCGTGGGCGGCGTCGCTTACGAGTTGGGACAACGTCTGATCGAGGGTGGCTGGGGGACCACGGACGGGTCCTGCATCGACTTCAACGTGGAAGGTCTGAAGCTCTTGCTCGACAGGATGATGGGTGAAGCCGGCGTCGAGGTGCTCTATCATACGTTTTTCTGCGACACGCTGGTCGAGGACGGTCGCGCTGTCGGCGGCGTCATCCAGAATAAGTCCGGTCGGCAGGCCGTGTTGGCTCACCAGGTCGTCGACACCACCGGCGACGCTGATGTCGCGGCCCGGGCCGGGGCGCCCTTCAAGATGGGGCGTGAGAAGGACGGCCTGTGCCAGCCCACGACGTTGATGTTCACGCTGGAGGGCGTTGATTGGCCCCGGGTCGCTGAGTGGCGGACGAACTACAAGATGACCGAGGCCTGGCTGCAGGCGCAGGAAGCGGGCATTATGGAGCCCTTCCAGAACGTGATCATGGGGTGGTGGCACACCGACGTGCTGCCCACCCAGGTTGGGGTCAACATGACGCATATGATCCGCACCGATGCCACCGATACCGGCGATCTGACGCGGGCTACTATCGAGGGGCGGCGGCAGGCGCATCACCTGACCGAGGTCTTCCGCAAGGTGGTCCCGGGCATGGAGAACGCGTACCTCATTGCCACTGCGCCCGCCCTGGGCATACGCGAGTCGCGCCGGATTGAGGGGGAGGTCACTCTGACCGAGCAAGACATGCTCAGCGGGCGTACTTGGGAGGACGCCGTCGGTTACGGCAGCTTCTACATCGACATCCACAAGCTCGATGGCCCCGGTATGGACGACGAGACCCATTACCCTGATCAGGGATTCCACTATGAGATTCCGTACAGGATCATGGTACCCCAGGAGGTGGATCACCTCCTGGTCGCGGGGCGCTGTGTCTCTGTCACCCACATCGCTCTGGGCTCCATCCGGGTGATGTTGACCTGCATGGTGATGGGCGAGGCGGCGGGCGCCGCCGCGGTGCTCTCCCTTCGTGAGGAGGTGCCGCCGCGAGAGTTGCCGCCGGACGTCCTTCAGACTCAGCTTCGCCGCCAGGGCGTCATCCTCGACGAGGAGGCAGTTGTGAAGGGGCTCCCGGACTGGACCCCGCCGGACAGAGCGAGCGGCTGATACGCAGCGAGCTGAGAGGAGAATTGCTCAATGACCTTAGGGAGTACCAAGGTGGTGCTGGTTGGGGCGGGCAGCGCTGTCTTCACCAAAGGACTGGTCGCCGACATGATCCAGTCGCCGGATCTCGGCCCATGGGTTCTCGGGCTCGTCGACGTGGATCCGGACGCTCTGAGGACGGCAACGGGGTTGGCTCGACGCATGGTGGAGGCCACGGGGGCTGAGATCACCGTCGAGGCCTCGATAGAGCGCCGGGACTTGCTGCCCGGCGCCGATGTGGTGGTGTCCACCATCGG
Organism: Anaerolineae bacterium; assembly: GCA_049975025.1. Lineage (GTDB taxonomy): Bacteria > Chloroflexota > Anaerolineae > B4-G1 > SLSP01 > PWVB01. The sequence continues at coordinate 22,834 of JBNGDU010000118.1, read as the reverse complement.
CGTCGGGGGACGACGGGCTTGGGAGGCCGACGTCTTCATCCCCCGCAAGTACGGCGTTTACCAGCCGGTTGGGGACACCGCTATGCCCGGCGGCATCTCTCGAGCGATGCGCATGATCCCGGCTTTAGTGGCTATCGCCCGAGACCTCGGAGAGCTATGCCCCGAGGCCTGGTTCTTTAACTACAGTAATCCTATGACGGCCAATTGCTGGGCCGTTCGGCAGGCCACCGGCGTCCCGGTCGTTGGCCTCTGCCACGGGACCTTCGATGTCAGCCGGGCCCTGGCGAAGTTCGTCGGAGCGCCGCCGGAGGCGTCGACCACGCGGTTTGCCGGGCTGAACCACCTCACCTTTATCCACGATCTCCGCTGGGAAGGCCGTGACATGTGGCCGGTGGCCCGTAAGCGGCTTGAGGAGACGCCGCAACCGCCCTTTGCCGCTCAGAATCCCTTCTCCTGGTCGCTCTTCAAGGCCTATGGTGCCTATCCGTCGGCGAACGATCGCCACGTGGTGGAGTTCTTCCCCGAGCGCTTCCCCGAGGGGCAGTACCAGGGCAAGACGTTGGGCGTGGACGCTTTCTCCTTCGAGGCGACGATCGAGGCGGGGGATCGCGCCTATGCCAAGATGCGCGCGCAGGCCTTGGGCGAGGCCCCGCTGGACGAGTGGATCTTCGAGCACGCGGTAGGCGAGCACGAGCAGTTGCTCAATGTCCTGCGCGCTATCCGGTACGACACGCGGGAGATCTTCGCCGCGAATCTGCCAAACCGCGGAGCCGTGCCCAACCTTCCGGATGACGCGATTCTGGAGATCCCGGCGGTTGCCACAGCGGTCGGCTTGCACGCGATGCAGGTCCCCGACCTGTCCGATCCGTTGGCAGCCATCGTCACGCGAAAGCTCGCCGCGATTCGCCTGACAGTAGAGGCGGCGCTAGAGGGCGACCGGAGACTGATGGTAGAGGCGCTGCTCGCCAACGGTGCCGTCACGGACCCCGAGGTCGCCCGCGCGATGTCAAACGAGTTGCTGGAGGCACACCGGCAGTACCTACCGAACTTTTTCCCAGGTGAAGCAAGCGCTGGTTGACCCCAGTCAATAGCTTGAGGGGGCCGCGATCTTTCAATCGCGCACCACATGAACGGAGTTTCGCGGTTGGGGTAGCCGTCTATCGTTTGTGAAGGAGACTATATGAATTCGTCGGTCGAGTCACGACTTCGCCTTGCGCGCGCTCAGCTGTCGGAGCATCTACGAGAGGGCATCATGCCTTTTTGGACCGAGCGCGGTGTCGACGTCGAACACGGTGGATATCTCACCTGCTTTGACGCCGAGGGTGAGCTGATCGAAGAGGACACCGACAAGTACATCGTAACCCAGACTCGGGTGATCTGGGGCTTCTCGACTTTTCATCTGATCGATCCCGATGAACCGCGGTATCTGTCGTATGCGCGCCAGGGGGTCGATTTCTTCATCAAGTACTTCTGGGATGCGGAGGAGGGAGGCTGGTTCTGGAAGGTGGCCCGCGACGGAACGGTGATCGACCGGGGAAAGGTCGTCTACGGTCAGAGCTTCGCGATCTACGCTCTGGCGACCTACTACCTGGCAAGCGGCGACCAGCGCGGTTTGACCTATGCTGAGCATACCTTCGACCTGCTCCAGTATTACTGCGCCGACGTAGCCCGCGGTGGCTACTACGAGAACCTGGAGCCCGATTGGCGCCTCGCGCCCGGCGGCGTCTATGCAGGCGACCGCAAATCTCTGGATATACACATGCATCTGCTGGAGTGCTTCACCGTGCTCGCCCAGGCTTCTGGGGAGGAGATACACCGCCGGCGGTTGGAGGAGGTCATCAACGTGATCCTCAACCACATGATCGACCCGGAGAGCGGCTGTGGGGGGAACCAGTACGACTTGGACTTCAATCCCATCCCCGCGATCGCGATCCACCGGACATGGAACGCCGACCGAGAAGGGGAGGCTGTCGCGGAGCCGACGGACACGACCTCCTATGGCCACAACGTGGAGCTGGCTTGGCTCTTGGTGCGCGCCGGGGAGGTGTTGGGCAAGCCACGCGATGCCTATGAGGATGTGATTCGCCGCCTTGTGGATCACTCTCTGCGCTACGGACTCGACCGTGAGCATGGCGGCGTCTACCGCGATGGACCCCACGACGGCCCGGCGCTGGTGCGAGACAAGGAGTTCTGGCAGAACGCTGAGGCCATGGTCGGGTACCTGGATCTCTACGAGATCACCGGAGATGAGCGTTACCTAGAGGCTTTTGAGCTGGTCTGGGACTTCGTGCGGAAGCACATGATCGATCACGAGCTCGGTGAGTGGCGGACGTTGCTGACCGAACGCGGGGAGCCGCTGGTCCCTGCCATCGGTAATCCCTGGAAGGCCTGCTATCACTCGGGCCGAGCGGTCTACGAGGCGATCCGCCGGATTGACATGATACTTGAGGAATAGGTCAAGGGAAGACGGCGTTGAGTTGTCCGACGATGAGGATTTAGAGGCTGAAGAGCAAGAATCTAAGGGGTATCACAGATGACATCGGGAAGTAAGGCAATTGTCAACGGATTGGTGATGACGATGGCTGGCGACACTCTGGAGCGCGGCACCGTGCTGATCGAGGGGACGCGAATTACGGCGGTCGGCACCGACGTCGATATCCCCGCCGACGCGGAGGTGATCGACGCTTCCGGGAAAGTCGTCACACCCGGTCTGATCGACGCTCACTGTCACGTGGGCCTGTCGGCCGAAGGATTCGGCTACGATCTGGCCGACGTCAACGAGAGCTCAGATCCCATCACCCCGGAGGTGCGCGCGTTGGACGCCGTGGATCCTGGCTCTCCGGCGTTCGGGGAACTGCTCGCCGCCGGCGTGACCACGGTGCTGACGGGCCCCGGGAGCGCCAATTTGATCGGCGGCCAATGGGTCTGCCTCAAGACCGTGCCGAAATCGTCGGTAGACGATATGGTGCTGCTGGAGCCAGCGGGCATGAAGATGGCGCTGGGTGAGAATCCCAAGAACGTATACGGTGGTCGGAAGAAAGCACCTGTCTCCAGAATGGGCAACGCCGCGGTCCTGCGCGCGGCGTTGGTCGATGCCCAGAACTACATGCTCAGGTGGCAGCGCTATGAGGAAGAGCTGGTGAGGTACCAAAACAAGCTCGAGGCCGGCGAAGAGGACGTGAAGAAGCCGAGCCGCCCGGCCCGGAACCTCAAGTTGGAGGCCCTGGTGCCCGTGCTCAAACGGGAGATGAAGGCTCGCATTCACGCTCATCAGGCCAATGATATCCTAACCGCGATTCGAATTGCGGAGGAGTTCGACCTGGACGTAACGCTGGAGCACGTGACCGAAGGATACAGGATCGCCGATCTCCTCGCTGACAAAGGGGTGCCGGTTACCGTTGGGCCGGTCTTCACGGGGCGTAAGAAGTACGAGCTTCGCGCGAAGCACCACAAGAACCCCGGCGTTCTGGCAAAGCACGGCGTTAAGGTGGCGATCCAGACCGACGGTGCCTCCTCGGTCCAGTACCTGGCGATTGACGCTGCGCTGGCTGCTCGCGAGGGCATGCCCGAGGACGAGGCGCTCAAGGCCGTGACCATCAACGCTGCCGAGATCATCGGCGTTGCGGACCGCGTTGGCAGCTTGGAAGTGGGGAAGGACGCCGATATCGTGGTTTTCAGCGGACATCCGTTTGAGTACCGCACGGTGGCGGAGATGGTGTTGGTGGATGGGACTGTTGTGTATGAACGCGAGGAGGAATGACATGAACTTCGTCTTTATCATGACAGACACGCAGAACAAGTCGATGGTGGGCGCCTATGGCGACCCCAGCGTAGATACGCCCAATCTAGACCGGCTGGCGGCGACCGGCATTCGCTTTGAGCGCGCCTACACCAGCTGTCCGCTCTGCACACC
>JBNGDU010000118.1:7775-18911 GCA_049975025.1 Anaerolineae bacterium | reverse complement strand
CACCGGCGCGCGGTGCGCTATTCAGCGGCATGCATCCCCAGGTCAACGGCGCCTGGATGAACAACCGTTCCACCTACGCCAATGTCCCCCTGATGGGTACCATCTTCCGCCATTACGGCTACCGGGCGGCCTACACCGGAAAATGGCATCTGGAGGGCGTCAGCTATTACGGTGATGGTGAACCGGGCGGCGGCTTCGAACCTGACTGGTGGTACGACGGCAAGCGGTACGCGGAGGACATCGGTCCGGAGATGTTCCACGCTTATCGTACCAGTCGGACTGCCGATGACCTGAGAGAGGCCGGCTTCACCGAGGACAAGATCTGGGGACACCGGGTGGCGAATCGCGCTATCGACTTCCTCGACCAGGTGGGAGACGAGCCCTTTGTGCTAGCCGTCTCCTTTGACGAGCCCCACGGGCCCTTCGTCACACCGCCGGACTATTGGGAGAAGTTCGGGCCCTCAGACATTCCCAAGCCCCCCAACTTCGGGGCGCCTCTGACAAATAAGCCGGAGCTGCAACACGTGCAGCGCGCGGCCTATGGTGAGCCGGACTGGGAGGCACTGGCAGCGAACAAGACCCGGCACTTCGGATGTAACAGCTACATCGACCGCGAGATCGGGCGGGTGATCGAGGCTGTGGAGCGTACTCACGGCGACGACACGATCATCATCTATACCAGTGACCATGGCGATATGATGGGTGCGCATGGACTGCGTAGTAAGGGACCGATGATGTATGAGGAGATCACGAACATTCCCTTCATCGCCCGACTGCCCGGTGGCCCGAGTGGCGCCGTCAGCGAGGCTGTGGTGAGTCATCTCGATCTGATCCCCACGATGCTGGATCTGGCTGATATCGACATTCCCGAGAGCCTCCACGGCGTCAGCCTGGCGCCGGTCCTGCGCAATCCTGATGCGGACGTGCGCCCCTACGCTTTTGTCGGCTTCCATCGGTTCGCCATCAACCACGACGACTTCGGCGAGTTCTTCCCGATTCGCTGCGTGACGGACGGTCGCTACAAGCTGGCGATCAACCTCTTCGACACCGACGAGTTCTATGGTCTGGAGGAGGATCCCGAGGAGCGCCATAATCTGATTAAGGATCCCGGTTATCGGGAGCCGCGGGATCGGCTGCACGACGCCATCCTCGCACAGATGGATCATATCCGCGATCCCTTCCGCTCCTTCCGCTGGGGTGATCGCCCCTGGCGGACCGTGCGGCGCATCTTCTACCACGGTGGGGAGCGGCGTAACAAGCCGGAGGGATTCCCCTTCGAGCCCTCGGGCATTGAATGGAGTTGAGTGAGACGGAGTTTTCTCAGCAAGGAGGCTTTATGCAAGAGGTCACTGTCGCCCTGGTCGCCCTCGGCGGCTACGGCAATTTCTACCTAGAGAGGTTATTCGGCGACGATAGGACGCACGGCTTCCGCTTCGTGGCCGGCGTCGACCCCAATCCGGTCGGCTGTCGGTACCTGGATGCGTTTCGGGATCAGGACGTCCCGATCTATCCGGATCTGGAGAGTTTCTACGCGTCGAACCAGGCTGATCTGGTTGTCATCGCCGCGCCGATTCATCTGCACGCGCCTTTCACGTGCACGGCGCTGTCGCACGGGTCCAGCGTCCTGTGCGAGAAACCGATCGCGCCCACGATTCAGGACGCACGTCGGATGAGGGAGGTGGAGGCTGCGTCCGATGGCTTCGTGGGCATTGGATATCAGTGGTCCTTCTCGGACGCTATCCAGGAGCTGAAGACGGATATCCTGGAGGGTGTCTTAGGGGCGCCTCAGCGTCTGCGCACCAAGGTGCTCTGGCCGCGTCCGCTCTCCTATTACCATCGCAACAACTGGGCGGCCCACCTCAAGGCGCCTAACGGTGCCTGGGTGCTGGACAGCCCTGCCAACAACGCGACCGCCCACTACCTTCATAACTGCTTCTACGTCCTCGGCCCGACGCGGGAGTCGAGCGCTCGACCTGTGGGGGTTCAAGCCGAGCTCTATCGAGCCAATGAGATCGAGAACTACGACACGGCGGCAATACGTTCCACGACCGAGGAAGGTGTGGAGATCCTTTTCTATACCTCTCATCCGGTCGGTGAAAGCGTGGGGCCGGACCTGGTCTATGAGTTCGAGGATGCGGTGGTGACCTTCGAGGCGTGGGAAGGGCCGCTGATCGCGACCTTTGAGGATGGGCGGGTCAAGGACTACGGCAATCCCTTTGAGGACGACGCCCAGAAGCTATGGGACGCGATCGACGCGGTGCGGACCGGGGCCCCGTTGGCGTGTGGTATTGACGCCGCCTCGTCCCATACGCTCTGCATCAACGGGGCTCAGGAGTCGGTGCCGGCTATCGTGGATCTCCCGGAGGATCTGGTTGAGCGCAAGCCAATGGACAATGAGGATACGCTGGTCTGGGTCAAAGGGCTTTTGGAGATGCTGGAGTCGTGCTATGATGAGGGCGTCTTGCCATCCGAGCTCGTAGAGGCCCCTTCGTGGACCCAGGCTGGGGATATGATCGATCTGCGCGACTACGATCGCTTCCCGTCGGAGGCAGAATCCGTCTGACGGAAGCAGACTAGCTATGGCGTAGAGGCCCAGCCTTGCGGTGAGCTCGGCTGGGCTTTAGTTTTGGCTTTCTTGTTTGCTCATCTTCTATTTGCAGGAGGTCTTATCATGGATGCGGCGCTAGAGTCTGATTCCCTCACACTGCCGTGGGGACAGGAGACATTGACCTTGGATGTGCCGGCTGGTTGGCGGGTGGCTGATACCTTGGAGCCGGCCAGCCAGGCCGGCGTGGCTGATGCGGATGAGGAGGTGGCTCGCAGCTTGAGCCGGCCTATCGGTAGCCAGCCCCTGAGCGAGCTCGTGGTACAAGGTGCCCGTGTCGTCGTGGTTATCGATGACGCGAGCCGTCCCACGCCGGTCAAGCGCTTGCTCCCCGCCGTGGTGCGGGAGTTGGAGGCCGGCGGCGTTCGCCGTGAGGATGTCACGGTCGTGACCGCGCTGGGCGTCCACCGCCCGATGACAGAGGAGGAGGTGGTGCAGCGCGCAGGTCCACTGGTGACCCAAGGTCTGCGTTGGGAGAATCACGATTGCGATGCCGTCGAGCGCCTGGCTCACCTTGGTACCACCCGTCGCGGCACGGAGGTCTTTGTCAACCGGACGGTCGCTGAAGCTGACGTGGTCGTCTCAATCGGGTGCATCGAGCCTCACCTGATCGCCAGCTTCGGAGGGGGATACAAGAATCTGATCCCAGGGGTTGCGGGGCGTGAGACGATCGGCCACAACCACGCCCTTAACGCTCGACCGCAGACCTTCAACATGGTCGGACAGCCCATCTCCAATAACCCAATGCGTCTCGATCTTGAGGAGGGCTGCCACATGATCAAAGCCCCGGTCTTCATCGTCAACGCGGTGTTGAACAGCGCGCTTGACGTCGTGCAGGTCGTGTCGGGTGATCCCATCGCCGCCCACCGGGAGGGGGCCCGTGTCAGCGCTTCGATCTATGGCGCTCGGGTAGAGGCGCCCGCGGATGTGGTCATGGCCTCCTCGCACCCGATGGATCAGGACCTGCGCCAGGGCAGTAAGGCCTTGGCCAACACCATACGCGCTGTGCGTCGGGGGGGCACTCAGATCATCCTGATGCGTGCCGAGGAGGGGCTGGGCGTCTTTGGCCTGGCCGATCGCAAACTACCGTTGGGACGCGGCGGCTTGAGGCTTCTGGCGCCGCTCTTAGTCCGTCTCATCCCTCGACTGAAGCTCGGCGACATGCCCCACGATCAGCGCTTCTATCTCTACTTCGCGCTCCAATCGATGCGCCACTGCACCACCATCGTCTACGCGCCGACTGTGCCGGTGGAGGCGCGCGCCGGCCTGCCTTTTGTCGTTTTCGTAGATAGTGTGGAAGAAGCGCTCGCTCTGGCGAGACAGCGGCACCCCGATGCGCAGGTGCTCGTTTTTCCTCACGGGGGAAGCACCTATCCGGTGCTGGCCTAGGGTGATTCAGGTCCTGTGACACGTACAGAAACTGAGTCGCGTCGGTCGCCACCCCTGCGTGCCAACGCAGGGGTCTTGCTCCTGTCGACGGCGACCCTGATGTTTGAGGTCAACCTGACGCGACTCTTCTCCGTGGCGCAGTTCTACCACTTCGCTTTTATGATCGTCAGCCTGGCGATGCTGGGCTTTGGCGCCAGTGGGACGTGGCTGGCGCTGTGGCCCCGGTGGGGGCGTCGCCGTCCTCGGGTCACATTGGCTGCGCTGAGTCTGGGGTACGGCGTATGTGCGGTGGGGGCCTATCTGCTCATCAACTGGGTGCCGTTCGATTCCTTCAGCATCGCCTGGGATACCCGCCAAGTGGCGATCTTGTTTCTGCATTACCTGGCGCTCTCCCTGCCCTTCTTCTGCAGTGGTGCGGTCCTGAGCCTGCTCCTGGCGCGCCATCCGGCCTCAGCAGGATCGCTTTACGCTGTCAACCTGGTGGGATCGGCCCTGGGCTGTCTCCTGGCATTGGTATTGCCTGCGACTGTCGGGGGAGAGGGTATCGTCTGGTTGAGCGGCGTGCTGAGCGCTATCGCCACGCTGACCCTGCTGCTGCGTCGGCAAGTCACCGCCGAGGATCGAGCTGTGCGCCGTTCCGCGCTCTGGCTTGTCGCGGCGGTGGCCCTGGTCTTTGGATTCGCCTGTCTAGTGCTGGCGATCCGACCGGTTGATGCCGTCGCCCTTAACATCTCGCCCTACAAAGGCCTGAGTTACGCCCTGCAGGTTCCGGATGCCCGGGTCGTCTTCAGAGAGTGGAACAGCTTCTCGCGCGTTGATCTTGTCGACAGCCCGGCGATCCGATCACTGCCCGGTTTGAGCTACCGTTACCTCGAGCCACCGCCCCCTCAGCATGGTCTTTTCGTCGATGGTGGGGACATGAGCCCGGTTCTGCAATTGCCGCTGAGCTTGCTGGGTGAATCGGAGGACGATGCGTTGCGCTTCGCTCAATTCCTACCCACCTCAGTGGGCTATCATCTGCGGCCCGATGTGCACGCGTTGGTCCTAGCGCCCCGCGGCGGCCTCGAGATATGGACGGCCTTGAGTCAGGGCGCCGACCGGGTGACGGCTGTGGAGCCCAACCCCTTGGTGGTGGACGCCGTCGGTCCGCTCTACGAAATCGACGAGGTGATGCCGGATCAGGAGGAGCCCCGAAGCTTCGTCCGACGGAGCGGCGAGCCCTACGAGTTGGTCGTGCTCGCCCTGACGGCGCCTTACCGTCCGATCCGCTCTGGCGCGTACAGCCTCGCTGAGGATTACCGGTACACCGTCGAGGCCTTCCGCGACTACGTGGGCCGGTTGGCACCGGACGGATTGCTCGTCCTATCGCGGTGGGTTCAGACGCCGCCCAGTGAGTCGCTGCGGGCCTTTGCCCTTGCGGTGACCGCGGTGGAGCAGGCAGGCGGGGATCCCGATCAGCAGATTGTGGCCTTTCGCGGCTACTCGATGATGACGTTTTTGGTGAAACGCCGGCCCTTCACTCAAGGGGAACTGTCGACCATCCGGGCTTTCGCCGACGAGCGTGCGTTCGATATGGTCTACGCTCCCGATATTCAGGTTGACGAGTTGAACCGACACAACGTCCTGGACGCTCCGATCTACTACACGACCTTCTCGAGTCTGGTGCACGCCGCGGATCGCGATGCGTGGTATGCGGCCTACACCTTCGACGTGCGGCCCCCGACCGATAACCATCCCTTCTTCGGCCATTTCTTCAGGTGGTCCCAGGTTCGGCAGGTTGTCGCCGAGTTGGGCAAGACCTGGCAGCCCTTCGGCGGGGCGGGCTACTTTGTGCTCGTCGTTCTGCTCGTGCTCAGTCTGATCGCCGCCGGCTTTCTGATCGGGGTGCCCATGGTGGCGATGCGCCGCAGGTTCACGGCGGTTGACCGAACAAAAGGGTGGGGGCTCGATCTTCTCTACTTCGGCCTCCTGGGGATCGGATATCTCTTCGTCGAAATACCCCTGATCCAGCGGATCATTCTCTTCCTGGGGCATCCTGCTTACGCCTTCACCGCCGTGCTCTTCGCGCTGCTGCTATTCTCGGGGATTGGCAGCGCGATTTCCTCGCGCGTCTCGTTGCGATGGGCGCTGGCAGCGCTGGTGGGGCTCATTCTAATCTACATGGTGGCGCTGCCGGCTGTTTTCGACGCGCTGTTGGGCCTGCCGTGGATAGCTCGACTCCTGTCCACCGCGCTGCTCCTTGCGCCCGGCGGGTTACTGATGGGGATCCCCTTCCCACAAGGATTGCAGTGGTTCAGTCAACGCATGCCAGGACAGGTGCCCTGGGCGTGGGCTACCAATGGCGCGATGTCGGTGGTGGCGTCGGTGCTCTCCGCGCTGCTTGCCCTCTCCCTTGGCTTCTTCTGGGTCTTGCTTATAGGCGCGCTCTGCTATGCCGGTGCGGCGGTCATCGCCTGGCGGTGGCAAAACGGCGCTCGGGCCTCCTCGCCGGCATAGATGGGGTAACCGATTTCGTGATGGCTTGTAGGGCAGCCACGAACAGTCGCCCGGTTTTACCTTGTCAGTCCCCGCGGATGCCTTCGCCGGTAAATGGCACGAACATCACACCGCCCAGGCTGCGCGCTTGCAGCTCGCCGTCCTCTTTTTCAAAGCGCCACAGCTCCTGATAGCCACCGGGCGGCCCCATTGGGATGACAAGGCTTCCTCCCTCTGCGAGCTGCTCCACGAGAGGCTGTGGCAGGTGGTCAGGGGCGGCCGTTACGACGATTGCATCGTAGGGCGCGTGTTCCGGCCATCCATAGTAGCCGTCCCCCTGCTTCGCCTGGACATCCGTGTAGCCGAGTTCTTCAAGTCGTTCCTGAGCCTGTTCTGCCAGATCCGGCACGATCTCGATGGTGTAGACCTCTACCCCGTCCAGCTCGGCCAGCACGGCTGCCTGGTAGCCGGAGCCCGTGCCGATCTCCAGCACTTTCTCGCCGGGCTCTAGTTCCAATAGCTCGGTCATCCACGCCACCATGTAAGGTTGGGATATCGTCTGCCCGTATCCGATGGGGAGGGGATGGTCACCATAGGCTGAATCGACATACTGCTCTGAGACGAAGCGGTGGCGGGGTGCGCTGCGCATTGCCTCAAGCACGTCCGGGTCGTCTACACCGCGGGCCGCGATCGTCTGATCGACCATCGTCATGCGCTCCTCGACAAAGCGATCCGCAGTCGGTGGTGGCGAACTGGGCTCAGGCATGGCTGTGGCAGTAGGGCGTGTGAGCGTCGGTGTCTGAGTGGGCATAGGGGAGGCCTGCGGTGTTGCGTTGTCGCAGGCGACGAGGACGAGAAGCAGCATCCATACGCACGAAGCTTTGCTCTTCAACTCAACCTCCTTTGCCGTATTGACTTTTTGAAACTGCGGGAACCTCCGAGAGCGGGCTCAGGCGCGCGTTTTGGTCGCTTCGGGTTCGAAAAGCTCAAGGATGTCGCCGGTGGAAGGCAGGACAACGTGCGCTCCCGCGCGGCGGAGCTCCGGCGCGTCGCCGAATCCGCATAGCACGCCGATGCCCCAGGCCCCGGCCCTGACTGCGGAGAGCATATCCACCGGTGTGTCACCTACCATAACACACGCCGTGGGCGGAACGCCGAGTTTTTCGGCGGCGTATAGGATCGGCTCGGGATGCGGTTTCAGCCGGAGAGTTGTCTCTCTGGTGACCGTCAGTTCGAAGAATTCGGTCAACTGGTGCTGTCTCAGGAACTCAGTGGCGTCCTCTTCGGATCTTGTCGAGACGATCGCCACGCTTCCGAGCGATGAGACTTTGGTGATCACGGGTTTCACATCTCTAATCACGCGGAACGTGGGTTTGATCGCTCCCTTTGTGAGCCGTCGGCTGAGAGCGAAAAGCAAGGCATCGAGCCCAATCAGGTCGATGATCGTCAGAATCTGATTCATCGGCGTCTCACTCATCATCACCAGCCTGCGGGCCAGCCGCGCCGCGCGTTGGCTTCCAAGGAAACCCAGGCGCTTTGTCAATGCCTCGACGGCCTGATCATCGGTGTCCATCAGTGTGCCATCGAGATCGAAGAGCCAAGCCCGGATCTGATCCAGGGGAATAGGATGAGAGGAGGTCATCTGCGAATTCAGGTCACAGCTTGGTTCGACATAAGATTCCAATCCTGCAGTTTCTATGCTACAATAGAATCGAGGAGGATACTAATGACACGCGACACAAAATCTCCCGTCCCCAAAGATCGTGTTTTCAACCCCGGAAAGGCCGATTGGGTTCAGGAAGAAGGCTCCGATCGCCTTGACCCGGATCAGAAGGCGCTGTTGCTGGCGTTCACGCAGTTGGAAGCGGAGTTGGGCTGCGGGCTTTCGGAAAAAGAGGTGGCAGCAGTACAAACCCTGACCGATGAAATCCAGGGGTTCGACCCTCAGGAGATCAAAGCCGCCGTTCACCAGATGGTCACCGAGCCTGCCGATCCTGAGCGGAAAGTCTCCTGGCCTGATCTGAAGCTATCCCACCGATAGAATACCTCACCCCCTTTTTCATGTGCCTGCGCGCTCAAAAGGGGCTGGGTTCCTCCGTGTTAATCGAGCGCAACAACTCCTCAGCGACAGGTCGGTTTACTTTCCGAGATTGTCCTTTCATCTCATCCGCGACAATTCCCATATCCATCAACAAGTCCATGAGCCTCGCAGCACGCGTGTATCCGATGCGCAGCCGGCGCTGCAGAAGCGACGTCGAGGCACGATCCTCGGAGAGGAAGGTCTGCACGGCTGCAGGCAACAGCTCATCCTCGAACTCGAATTCCGACGAAGTCGGCTCTTCGAAGGTGGGGAAGAGCGGAGGCTGCGTCGCGATCTCCTCAACTCCGGGACCGCTGTCGTTCAGGATGCCGACGTCCTGAACCTCGCTCGACTCAAGAGAACTCTGCCAGTAGCGGATCAACCGCTCCAGCTCTCGATCCGAGACAAAGGCGCCCTGAAGGCGCAGGGGCTGGCTGACGTCTGGCGGCATGAAGAGCATATCGCCGCGACCCAGGAGCCGTTCTGCGCCCGGCATATCGAGGATGACCCGAGAATCGACTGACGAGGCGACGGCGAAGGCGATGCGTGCCGGGAAGTTGGCTTTGATCAAGCCCGTGACCACGTCCACGCTTGGACGCTGCGTCGCGATAATCAGGTGAATGCCGGTAGCCCGTGACATCTGGGCCAGACGGCAGACGACGCGCTCGGTCTCGTCGGGTGCCTGCATCATCACGTCCGCCAGCTCGTCGATGAGGACCGCGATATACGGGATGGGCGCGTGATCACCGCTCTTCCGAGCACGTCGGTTGTAGTCCTCAAGGTGTCGGGCGCCCAGTGAGGCGAAGCGGCGATACCGGCTGTCCATCTCTCGTGTCACCCAGCGCAAGGTTGGCACGACGCGGTCCACTTCGGAGATGACCGGCGCCAGTAGATGGGGAATGCCGTTGTACTGTGTGAGCTCGACCCGCTTCGGGTCCACGAGGATAAGCCGCAAGGTGTCCGGCGAGTTCTGAAGGAGGAACGCGGCGATGACCGCGTTCACACAGACGGATTTCCCCGATCCGGTTGCGCCGGCGATCAACAGGTGGGGCATAGCGCGCAAGTCAGCGGCGACCGGCTGTCCGGAGACGTCCTGGCCCAGCCCAAGGCGTAGTCTGCCCTTCAATTGCGAGAAGCTTTCGGATTCCATCACGTCCTGCAGCGACACCACCGCAGGTTCCTCGTTCGGCACCTCGATGCCGACAAGCCCTTTGCCTGGAATGGGTGCTTGTATCCGAATGCTGCGGGCCGAAAGCGCTAGGGCTAGATCGTCAGCCAGATTGGCGATTTTGCTGACCTTCACCTTGGTCGTCTTCCCACTGCGAGACGTCAGGAATAGGGGCTCAGCCCCGTACTGCGTTACCACCGGGCCCTGATTGATCTCGTTGACTCTCACCGGCGCTCCGAGGCTGGCCAGCGTCTCCTCAATGGCGTGGACTTGCTTACGGATGAGATCCTCGCTGTAGTACTGCTCGCTGCCCTCCTCCAGGATCTCACGGACCTGCGGCAAGCGCCAGGTCTGGGTGCCGACCTCCAGGGGAGAGATGTTGATATCCCCGCCGCCGTTGCCGTTGCGGGTCGCTACGTTGATCTTGGGTCCAGTCCGTTCCTCGACCGCACCGGATGAGGACTCGCCTCCCAGGATCATCTGTTCTGCTTTCTGGGCCGACGACTCGGAACCTGTGACATCGGGAGGCGCCGATTTCTCAGAGATGTCCTTGTAGCCGCCCGACCTGCGCCTCGCCCGCCAATCAACCAGCATTTGGATGGCTTGGGCCGGCGAAATGCTCGCCACGAAGGTCACGGTGACAATCCATCCAATCAGGAGGGCGAATAGCATACCCGCCGGACCCAGCCACTTGATGCCGGTGTCCAACAGCAGAGCGCCCAGCAACCCTCCTCCCAGACCTTCCTCCCCTAGAGCATAGACGTCGACCTCAGGCCATATCTGCTTGATGATCAGGTGCATCGTGCTTAGGGCGACGAGGAAGCCTAAGACCATGCCAACGAGCTGTTCGGGATCCGGCTTAGGAATGCGATCGCCGAAATGCCGCAGCACCAGCCAGACGCCGGTGGCACCGAGAAAGATCGGGACGAGGAAACGCCCCCAGCCGAAGACCTTCTTCAGCAGCGATATCCACCACTGCGTCAACACGCCCTGCTCTGCCGAGAGCATGCTCAGGATCGTCAATATGGAGAGACCGACCATCGTCCAGCCGAGGATGTCGAGCTTCTGATCTCTGCTCAATCGGTCCCAAAGTGACAGCTGTTTGCTTCGTGACGATCGGCGGCGGGAGCTCGATCTGGAACTACGCTTGGTCATAAGGCCTGACTTCTCTCAAAAGTGGGTGATGGTGATTAGTCGCGTCATCGGGATCCCAGAGCAACGTCAATGGCTTCTCGCACCGAACGGACCTGGATCATCTCCAAGCCCTTAGGCGGCTCCAGCGGTGCACGCCCGAGTTTCCTCGGTATGATCGCCTTTCGGAAACCCAACCGCGCTGCCTCGCTAAGCCGGACCTCCAATTGCCCGACCGACCGCACCTCACCAGAGAGTCCTACCTCGCCGACGAGGGCCAAGTCCGCC
>JBNGDU010000118.1:0-7765 GCA_049975025.1 Anaerolineae bacterium | reverse complement strand
GGCTTGAGGTCAGGGCCAGCGCCACCGCCAGGTCGATCGCCGGCTCCTCTACCTGAAGACCTCCCACGACATTGGCGAAGATATCCTGCTCGGTCAGTCGCAGTCCGACGCGCCGGGTCAAGACGGCAATCGTGAGGAGGAGTCGGTTGAAATCGACCCCGTTCACCGTCCGCCGCGGATTGCCAAAACTGGTGGGGCTGGCTAAAGCCTGTATCTCGACCAACAGCGGTCGCGTCCCCTCGATCGTGATGGCCACAGCCGAGCCCGGCACGTTGACCATCCGCTCGGCCAAGAAGGCCTCCGACGGATTCTCTACCTCAATAAGGCCGCGCGAGTGCATCTCAAAGACGCCGACCTCTGAGGTCGCGCCGAAGCGATTCTTGACGGTACGCAACAGACGATAGGTGTGAAAAGGATCACCCTCTAAGTATAACACGGTGTCGACGATATGTTCCAAGATCTTGGGACCCGCGATCGATCCTTGCTTGGTCACGTGGCCCACAAGAAAGACCGGCACGCCACGGTGTTTGGCCCATCGCTGAAAGCGCGATGCGCACTCGCGCACCTGGCTTACGTTCCCGGACGCCGAGCTAAGATCCGCGGTGTGCATCGTCTGTATGGAGTCCACAACCAGCGCCTGGATGTTCTCCTTCATCGCGTCGGCGTGAGTGAGGATGGCGCCGATCTCGGTCTCCGACAGCAGGTAGATCGGGTCGCCCTCGATACTGAGGCGCTCAGCCCGCAGTCTGATCTGCTGTGGAGATTCCTCACCCGATACATAGAGCACCGGCCTCTTCTGATTTCCTAGGAACGCCGCCACCTGAAGCAACAGCGTCGATTTTCCGATGCCGGGTTCGCCTCCAATAAGCACAATTGAGCCCGGAACCAGGCCACCACCTAGAACACGAGAGAACTCCTCCATCGCGACTGGAATGCGGGTGACGGAGCCGAGCTCCACCTGGCTCAGGGGCTGCGGTCGCTCCGTGCCGTAGGGTAGGGGTCCGCCGGTCGAGGTGTCCGGCTCAGGCTCGATGACGGTCTCGACCAAACTGTCCCAGGCGCCGCAGTTCGGACACTTGCCCATGTAACGGGCGAAGCTCCAGTTGCACTGCTGGCATACCCATCGAGTCTGGTGTTTGGCCATGGATTCTCCCACCTCTATAATAACAGAACATATATTCTATTTCAATACATAGCCTATCTTTTCTACCCTGAAACAGGAGAAAGGCAAACGATTGATATGTGATACACTTGGCGTATGGGCGACGAACACGAGGTGAATTCAGACGTGCCAAGTTTTGTGGCTGATGCTATGCTCGGCAAGCTGGCGCGTTGGCTCCGTTACCTCGGCTACGATACCGTTTATCTGCGCGAGGATGACGCGACCATCGCTTACACGGCGCGGGCTGAAGATCGGGTGCTGCTGACACGCGACCGGGGGTTAGCACAACACCGCGGATTGCGTACGATCCTCGTCGCCTCGCAGTCGTTAGATGATCAGCTCAGGCAGGTGGTGGATCAGGTGGGTTTGCCGCCGGAGGAGACGCGGCCCCGCTGCATGGATTGTAATGCGCCGCTGGTCTCTATTCCCCGCGCGACAGCCAAGGCGCAGGTGCCGCCTTATGTGGCGCGGACCCACGAGGTCTTCGACCAATGCCCAGAATGTGGTAAAATCTATTGGCGTGGTACCCACAGGCAGGGCATCGAGGAACTCATCGATCGGGCTCTCGCCCATCGTGACGCAAAACCTTAGGTCGAAAAATCGACCAAGACGGTTGACAAACGCATCGATCCATATATAATGGATGGGCAGCCGACCCTGTGAGGGGTTCGGCTTCTATTGTGTAATGGGGAGGAAAAAGTGTACGCAGTCATTAAAGCGGGAGCACATCAATACAAAGCATCTATCGGGGATGAACTCGTAGTAGAGCGTCTTCCCTATGAGATCGGTACGCAGGTGGATCTGGACGAGGTCTATTTGCTGGCTGACGAAGATGGGGTAGTCGTCGGACGTCCCACGGTTGAGGGCGCCAAAGTGCGCGCCACGATCCTTGAGGAGTTCCGGGGACCCAAGATCCGCATCTTCAAATATAAGCCTAAGCAACGCTATCGCCGTCGGATGGGCCATCGCCAAACCTATATGCGCCTGCGTGTTGACGAGATTGAAAAAGGAGCATAAGCATGGCGCGCAAGAAGACAACTGGTACGAATGGCCGGGACAGTAAAGCCAAGCGACGTGGCGTGAAGAAATTCGGCGGTGAGCGTGTCCGCGCTGGCCATATTCTTGTCCGTCAGGTCGGCTTGCGACTGAAGGCCGGCGACAACGTGGGTGTGGGCAAAGACTACACGCTCTTCTCGCTGGTTGACGGTGTTGTCGAGTACGACGTCCATCACGGGAACAAGCGGGTCAACGTTCGCCCGGAGAGTGAGGTGGCGGTATGAAGGAAGATCTACATCCTGAGTGGTATCCTGAGGCGAAGGTTATCTGCGCTTGTGGGAACACCTGGACCGTGGGCGCCACGGTCCCTGAGTTGCGCACCGACATTTGTTCTGAGTGCCACCCGTTCTTCACCGGAGAGCAGCGCATCGTCGATACTGAGGGACAGGTTGATCGCTTCATGCGTCGGCTGCGGGCACGTGATGAGGCTCGCGCTGAGGCTGAACGCCGGCGAGCCGCACGAACCTCACCCGAAGTGCCCATCGAGGAGTTGGGGCTCGATACCCGTGTCGAGAACCTGCTGACCGGCGAGGGCATGGAGCAGGTCGGGGACATCTTGGAGCGGCTTGAGGAGAGCGGCAACGAGGGACTGACAGAGATCAAGGGATTCGGCCTTAAGGCATTGGCCGACACCAAGAAGAGCCTGCGCGCGCGAGGATATGTCCTTCCGGGCGATGAGGCTGAAGAAGAGGAAGCCGAAGCGGAGGAGCCAGAAGCCGAAGCCGAGGCCGCGTAAAGCTAACTAACAAGGCAGGGGACATTCCCCTGCCTTGTCTCATGTCATGATTCGGGAGCGCCAGATGCTGACAGATATGAGCTCGGGCTGGATCGAAGTTATCTGTGGGAGCATGTTCAGTGGCAAGACCGAAGAGTTGATCCGGCGACTTCGCCGAGCCGAGATTGCGCGCCAGCGCATCCAGGTCTTTAAGCCCGCGATTGATCTTCGCTACGCCGACAAAGCGATCGCCTCACATAATGGGCTTCAACTTAACGCACTTCCCGTGCAGGATTGTGAGGCGTTGCGCGAGCAAATCGACCCCGATGCCAACGTCATCGCGATCGATGAGGTTCAGTTCTTCGATTTGGACGTTGTGGACCTTGTGAACAGCATGGCCGACGAGGGTAAGCGCGTTATCTGCGCCGGTTTGGATATGGACTTTCGAGGGGAGCCCTTTGGTCCCATCCCTCAGTTGCTCGCCATCGCCGAGCGCGTTGATAAACTGCAGGCCATCTGCGTGGTCTGCGGGCGTCCCGCGAGCCGCACCCAGCGTCTGATCGACGGGGCACCGGCCTGCTACGAGGACCCTGTGGTGCTGATCGGCGCCAGCGAGGTCTATGAGGCCCGGTGTCGCGTTCACCACGAGGTGCCTCGACGGCTTTCAGAGGAGGGGGGCTGTAATGCCGGTTCCGATTCCTGATTCGGTTGATTATGTTCTCTTGGACGAGGCGACCATCGAGCAGCGAGTCCAGGAGATGGCTGACGAGATCAGCTCTGACTACGAGGGCATACGGAACGAGGACTTCCTTCTTGTCGGCGTTCTCAAGGGAGCTTTTATCTTCCTCGCGGACCTGTCACGTCGATTGACTGTGCCTCACCGGGTTGACTTTATCGCGCTGTCCAGCTACCCTGATGAGGAGGTCGAGGTTTCGGGTGCGGTGCGTCTTATCATGGACACCCGCTCCGACGTGGCTGGTCGCCACGTGTTGATTGTTGAGGACATTACCGACACGGGGTATACTTTGCGATATCTCTATCGCTTGTTTGAGGCGCGTGATCCCGCGTCGTTGCGCACAGCGGCGCTCTTGACCAAGCCCGACCGTCGTGAGGTCGAAGTTCCCCTTCACTATGTGGGATTCTCCATCCCGGATGTCTGGGTTGTCGGCTATGGTTTGGACTTCGCGGATCGTTTTCGTACATTACCTTACATCGCCGCTCTGAAACCTCGCGTCTACGAGGGCTGAGGGAGGAATCCCATGTCGATGTTTGACGACATTGAACGTATCCTGATCACTGAGGACGAAATCCAGGGTCGTATCGTCCAGCTGGCTGCTGAAATGAACGCCATCTACAGCGACGAAGACCTTCCCGTTCTCGTTTGCATTTTGAAGGGCGCTTTCCTTTTCCTCGCCGATTTGACCCGCAGTTTGACTTTCCGACACGAGATTGACTTCATGGAGATCTCGAGTTACGGGCGGGGTACTTCCAGCACGGGCGTTGTTCGTATCCTTTTGGATCTGGCCTCGAGTATCGAGGGACGGCACGTCGTCATCGTCGAGGACATCGTCGATACCGGTCACACTCTGGATTACATCCTGCGAAACTTCGCCTCTCGCAACCCCGCCAGCGTACGCGTTGCCACGTTGCTTAACAAGCCAAGCCGCCGCGAGATCGACGTACCCGTTGATTTCGTCGGTTTCGAGATCCCCAACGAGTTTGTCATGGGCTATGGCCTAGACTTTGCCGAGCAGTACCGTAATGTGCCCTATATTGGCGTGCTGAAACCCGAGGTCTACGAACAGGCCCTGGACGATTAGCGTCGGGAGGTCTCCCTTCCCACTTCCTGGCTGCTATTCCGGGCTTCTTCTGCTCATTCTGTCTGGCGTATCCCGGACGACGGTTGATTTTAATTGAAGATGGTCTAAGATATTGATCCGGGAAAGAGAAGATGAGCACACGAAGATGGAAATCCGCTGCGATATTGACCTGGGGGGGCGCTGCAGTACTCCTCCTGGGTCTGGTGATCGGCTGGTCGAGGTTCCGTCCTTATGTTGAGACGCTGGCTTATTCACAGCGTATTCCCACCGCGCCACCCCTGAACGCGCCGTCCGGCGAAGCCACACCCACGATCTTGATGCCTTTTGAGTCTGAAGTTGACGTTTTGACGTCCGCTACCCCTACGCCAACGCCGCAGGCTGCTGCACCTCCGACTTCTACTGCAACCGTCGAGGCCCCGGCTAACGATGCCACTTCCACCCCGACGGCGGAGCCCACCCCGATGCCCACGCCAACGCCGGCTTGGGAAGGTGTCGCGCCGAGGGCCTTGACGATTCCGGATATCTCCCTCGAGGCACCGGTTGAGGCCATCGGCTGGAAGTCTGTCAACATTGGGGGGCAGACCCAGTTGATGTGGGACGTGCCCGATGGGCGGACGGCTGGTTGGCACAAGACGTCCGCCCGACTGGGCGTGGAGGGCAATACTGTGCTCAACGGGCATAATACCGGGAACGGCGAGGTCTTTCGCGATCTCTATAGGCTTGAGTCCGGAGCGGAGATTCGAGTTGAGGGCGAGGATGGAGTGGTGTACACTTACCAGGTGGAGGAGAAATACATCCTTCGAGAAGCAGGTCAGTCTGTGTCCGTGCGTCAGGAGAATGCCCGCTACATTCAGGAGACTCTAGATGAGCGGCTGACGCTCGTGACCTGCCATCCGTACGGTAGCTTGGCCAACCGCTTGATTGTCATCGCCTATCCAGCCCAGGACTCCGGTAGGGACGCAATATGGAGGTAGACTAGAGATGCTCCGGAAACTTCTACAGCGCATCCAACATAACCACGCGCTCGAGCACGCGACCATCAATTTGCTCAGTCGTCGCTACCCTAAGGCTCAGATCGTGGGGTTCTCCGGGCCTGGAGGTTTCACGATCTACACCAACTTGACCGCCGAGGAGGTCGTGCCTGCAGCGAGACAGGCGCTGAGGCACCTAAAGGATGGCGAGGTCGCTCTCGCAGTTCACGATAACTGTGGCACGAACCTGGTGGTCACCGCTGGACTGACCACCATTGCCACGGTCATCGGGCTTGGGCTGCGGCGAAAGCGAAGACTGCTGGACGTGCTTGAGCGGGTACCTCAAGCGATGTTGTTGAACGCCCTGGCTGTTATGGTCGCTACACCGCTAGGACATTGGGTGCAGACTAACGTCACGACAGATCCTGACGTCGCCGGCGTGGAGATCACGTCGTTTGTCACGGACTACCAGGGCAGCATGCGCCGGGTCAGAGTGCACACACTAGAGAGCTAGAAGATGCTCTACATCCTCCATGGGGAGAATGAGCTTCAGCGTCAAGAGGCTCTCGCTGCCGTGATCGATGAGTCGGGAGTCACGCCTGACTTTCGCGACTTGAACACTGAGGTGCTCGAGGGCTCTGTGTCGTCGGGTGATCTGCGGCGTGCCTGCAGTGTGGTGCCGTTTTTGGGCGAGGCTCGCATTGTGATCGCCTACGACGTTCTGAGCGGAGCTCGGAAAGAAGCCGCGCAGGAGATCGGCGATTATCTTTCTCAGGTGCCCGAGACAACCCATCTGATCTTTGTGGAGGGCAAGAGACTTCCGAAGAGTCATCCTGCGATGGGTGCTGCGATCCGCGCGAAGGCGGATGTGCGCCAGTTTGAGCTGCCGGATGCGCGCGACCTGCCGGCCTGGATAAGGGAGCGCACAGAGAAGCTGGGCGGTCAGATCGAACCTCGGGCGGCGGCTATGTTGGCTCAGAACATCGGCAGCAACATGCGCCTTCTCGACGAGGAGATCAAGAAGCTGCTGCTCTATACGGGGGATCGGAAGACTATCACGGCTGAGGACATACGTGTGATGGTCCCTTATGTGCAATCGGCAGACGTGATCTTCCAGATGGTGGACGCCGTGGGACAGCGGAATCCTCGCCGGGCCGTCATCTACCTTCACAGACTGCTAGAAGTTGGAGAGCATCCTCTAGGCATCTTCGGCATGATCGTCAGGCAGTTCCGATTGATGATTCAGGTTCGTTGGTTGATGGACCAGCGCTTGACTCAGCAACAGATCATCTCCCGCCTCAAGCTTCACCCGTTCGTCGCTCGGAAGATCCACGGGCAGGCATCACAGTTTACCCCGTCACAACTGCGAGACGCCTATCAAGTTCTTTCAGAGACGGATCTCGCGATCAAGCGTGGCCTGATGGATGCTGAGACGGCGCTGGATGTACTGGTCGCGGAGCTCACGCGTCTCTAGTTCTCCTTAGCTCGCCCATCAGGTCGTAGGTTCCATGCGTGGGATCACTGCTACGCTTGCAGCTGGGCGTCGGCGTGTCCGTCACTTTCCTCCCACCCGAGATGGCGGGGACCGTGGAGGGTCCGCAGGCTTCCTCTCTTCTGCAGCGTTTAGGTGACCTCACCCGCAAGATACCATGCGTTCAGTTTGGTGTCCTGGAAGATGTCGAAAGTCCCCTCCTTACATCGCACCCGGAAGAAGTGCCAGGTGGTCCTGCGTTTTGTCTTGGTCCACGCCTGCTCGACCGAGAAGACATCGTAACGCTTGCCCCGCCACATGAAGCGATGAGGAAAGTAGTTGTGCCGCCGGGACATAAGCTTGATCGGTTCCTTCTTGTTGGCCCTGATCTTCAGCCGTGTCATTCCTCTTCTCCTACGATGGTGAACTCCCGCTGATTCTGAGCTGAAGCCCATTGCCAAGGTGCAGCGGGCAGAGCTTTTGATCCATCGCTGTAACCTGGCAGGCTCTGGGGGGTGACGACGATGACGGGGGGCGATGGGGGCTGGGAGGTCCGCGGCTGAGACTCGG
>JBNGDU010000117.1:493-31004 GCA_049975025.1 Anaerolineae bacterium | reverse complement strand
CGCGGCCACCGATTCAGCCGTTGCCGTCAACTCCTCAGCCACATCCGCGGTCGGCATAGGTGTATCGGTGGGCAACACGTCAGCCGGCTGCGGGCGGTTGAGCACAAAAGCCCAAACGCCGAAGGCGATTAAGGCGCAAAGGAGCAATCCACCCAGCGCGGCTACGGCAATGATGAAGGTGCGATTCTGCTCCTCACCCTCAGCCGCCTGTGCCGTTTCCTCCTCTTCCTCGAAGATGTCATCATCCCCAAAGGCTTCAAATAGATCGTCCGACATAATTAGTCCTCCTTAGGGAGTGTCCAGAAATAACCTCGCACTCGCACGAAGCTAGTCAAGGACTGAGCCGCATCTGCGTGTGCCATTACCGTGAAAGAAAGTCACGCTTTCTAGATATGAAATTGCAGTTCAGTGCAATTGTAAACAAAAGACCTAAAAGGCGCAAGTGCCTGCCAATTTGATGTCATAACGTCCTAAAGGTAGTGCTCAACCGTCCCCGTGCTTGAGCGTCAGGGAGTTACCCTCCAAATCGCTCTTGATCGGAATCTCTCGCACCGGTTCTTGCTCGAAATCCTCGGTAAGGAAGCGGGTGATCGCATGCAACGCAGCCTTCAGAATGGTCTCCCCCAACGGCACCATCTTGATGTCAAGGAAAAAACTCTCCTCTGGGATTTCGTCATCCAGCTTCTGCATTTCCTCTCGGAAGATCCTCAGCAGGTCCGTCTCATGATCCTCGAGAAACTCCGCCACGTCCCTGCGGGCGAGGTGAAACGCTTGCTCCCGAATCAGCTTACGAATGGGCATGCTATCTCCAGTAACGAGTCACAGTCGGCTGACTCCGGTGCGAACTAGAGCAGTCGCTCCAGGTTCTCATAGGGAATCGGAACCTCATCCTCCTCACCGATATCCACCAGCACACCGGCCATCCGAGCGCCTGTCTCCAACTCTACGGTCCCTCTCGGTTTCTCAACGACAACGCCCGATCGCGTCTGATAGCGCCCTCGCAAGATGCGCACACGATCGCCAACTTCCAGGGGTTTCTCAGTGTCAACGGGTTTCGCCGCCCCCGTTGGCATAGGAACGACGATGTAAGGGCGCTCCGCACGCCAACGCCCGCCAAGCTGACCGGATAAAGCCGCATCCCTGCCATCCCAAGACTTCAGGAGATCGAAAACCGCCTCCGACATCGGCATCGCGCCCACGCACTCCGTGGCAATCACCGGGAAGCTTACCTCTTGGAGACGCGGAATCAGCGCCGGTGGCACGCTACCCACGATAATCCCCCGAACTTGCATCTCCACGGCTTCTTCGATGGCGTCTTGATCAATCGTCGAACCGCCAATGAGGATCGCCCCCTGAGACGACGCGTTGATGTGTTTGCTTCGGATCGGGTGGCGTGGAGATCGCACCAACAGTCGTAGCACACCGTAGGCCTCTTGGCCGTTACCCCATACTCCCTGGATGTGGCCTCCGGCGGTCTCTATCACCACACCCTCGTCCGGCCAAGCATCCACCACGTAGCCGGGCACCAAGGCGTTAAGGCGGATTACGACGTCCTCGCCCTCTATCAGCAATCGTCCGCGTCCGCTCCCCACGATCGTGCCGCTGATGGGCGCCCGACAAGCTCGCCGCCCGATGCCGACCCGGGCTGCGAGGACGTCGCCCTCACTGACGGTGTCGCCCCGCTTGACTTTGAGGTAGGCGCTGACTTTCTTCACCGGGACATCCAGTTCCTGAGCGACATCCACGATCCTGAAATCAGGAAGGTCGGTCGTCTGGGCCACAATCTGTGTCGGCTCCACCGCATCACCAGGTCGAACCAGCACGCTCCCCTGGCGCGGCAGGCGACGCGTCACACGCACCAGAGTCAAGGGATTCACAATGCTGTAAGATGCGTACATCTCAGCCTCCCACATCCCAGATCCAGCCACTGAGCGTTCGGCGGCGCAGATCAGGATCTTGGGGTAACTTCAGCGGCCGTCCACGAGCATCGACAACCAGGCCTACCAGGCCACCCAGAACCTCCACTTTCCCACCTTGCCCCGGTCCCATGCCGATGTCAAATCGCCGGCTTGGGCGGATCTCCAGCGTTGCTCTCTGTCCTGCAAGCAACGGCCAGATCTCGATCTCACCATAGCGGGCCTCGACATCAAGCTCACCGCCACTGTCATAAACGATGCGCATCCGCATCACGACATCCCCGGGGCGGGCCTGGCCCACCGGGGATATCACGGTGCCCAGCGATGTCAACGTGCCGGCCTCCAGGGCCGACGCCGCCACCAGGGGTTTCACCCCTGCCACCGCGCCAATCGCCGGTCCCGCTCGATTTACGTCCAGCAAGACCGTTGAGACACCTACCGGCTGCACCCCGTCCAGCATGGCTAACAAAGCCTGACCCGGTCGCGGTGTATGCACGAGGCCGCCACCGGAGATCAGTATGGGGTCAACCCTAGGCATCACTTGAGCGGGTCGCATGGCAGATGCGCCCACATCCCACGTTGGGCGGGCCAAGTCCAACGCGGAGCTCAACATCTCCCGGACAACCGCGAGCTCCACCCATAACTCCCGGGGATCCTGGGGGACGGTAGCGGGCCTGAGCTCCATGTTGTAGAGCAGACTTTGCAGCGTGGCATCATCCATCTCATGGGGAATCCAGCGCCGCAGCCGCGCCGGGTCGTGCTCATCGAGCCACGCGAGAAGGCCGTTCGCCACGCCGTGCTCGTAAACCGTGACGTAGGGACGACCGTCGAAGGTCGCAGCCACCGTCGTGGTGGCAGCACCGACATCGAGTCCTAACACGCCGCGATCGGCGTTGCCCTCCCGATGCCAGAGGAAATCGACCACCCGGGAGAAGGCCGTCGCGGCGGGAACGAAGGGCATGCGACTCCACATGCCCAGCGCCTCCACACCGGGCGCGCTATGGAGCCGCTCCTCAACATAGAAGGTTTCCAGAGCCTCTTGGGATGGACCCAAATGCTCGGTGTCCACAGTAGGACGCACGTTGTCGGCAATGACCACACGGGTGATGTCCCCTAGCAATCGCGTGATGTAGGGACGTAGAGCGGTGTTGCCTGCATACAGAAGCGCAGGCCGCTCATCCTCTGGCAGCATCGAGGAGCCGAGAGCGACGGCCTCCGCCAACTCCAGCACCGGGCGTTGGGCGCCACCATCCACGCCGCCGACCAGGAAAACGACGTCCGGCGCGAGGTCCCTTACCTTACGGGCCCAGGTCTCTTGAGGAGATCGCAAACCGCCCTCGCGTGATAACATCGCTTTGATATCCGTATAGGTACCGGAAGCGGCGCGTCGAGCGCTCTCCAGGCTCATCTCGCGCACTAGGCCGGCCAAGATGACCTGCAAGGGCGCCACGGCGCTGATGATAGCGACAAAGGCATCCACGCCTTGGAGGTCGCGGCGTGGGGAAATCACCCGTCCCTCCGAGTAGAGCGTGCGTCCGGTGATGGACTCCAAGTCCTGCATCGCCCGGATCACACCTACACTGAGATCTTCCCAGGGCGGGTCCCCTGTGGTCAGCGCCTCCGACTGGGCAATGACCCGATAGCTATCGGCAACCCGGTCAATGAGAAGCAATTTCGTGACAACGGCGCCGCAATCGGCGATCAGGATTGATTCAATATTCCGCTCTTCCGCCATCCACTATCCCCCGACGAAGCTCGTGATGACCTCAACGATTTGCCAGATCCGCATAACCAAGGCGGTCAAAGCAGACGTGAGAATCCCAGCAAACGCCGCGCCCAATGCCACGACGATGAAGAGACGCCCGAATCGCGCTATGAACTGCTGGAGTAGACTTGACGTCTCCTCATCGGTCACCCGCGCTCCGGGTTCTTTTGAGAAATAGAGGAGTGTGACGACCGTCCCCACCACCACAATGGCTCCTTGAACCAGCCCCACCACGCCATCGGATAACTGAAGCGCCCCACCGGTTGCCAGTACCTGCGGAACCAGCGTGCCCGTCAGCGCCCCGGCGACCGAGACAGCGGCCCCAGCCCCCACCAGGTAGCCTAACGGGATGTTGCCGACCAACGATATGCGTCCTAGAAAGCGGGACGGCGAGAAGGCCTTAGGCAGCAGCAACACACCTAACAACAAGAATGCCGCGGCCTCCTCAATAGGAAACTCGTTCTGATCCGTGAGAACCGGCCCTATGATCTGCAGCCAGACGAACCGGGAGCTCATCGCCATAGCGTAACCTACAGCGACCCCGACGACGAGAGCCAGCGCCCAACGATAGAGCCCGTTATCGCTGAGCAAGTAGCTGAAGATCAGCAGGGTCAGGACCGAACCGACGACCAAACCCAGGGTCTCCATATCCTTAGCGCGTTCCTTTCCTGCCGGCGACTAGATAATAAAGGAATCCGATAGTGATGAGGCCTGCAGCGGCCCAATGCACCAACATCAAGACGTCCAGCGCGAGTCCTTCGCCCTCAACGAGGGTGCCACGTACATCCCGGTAGGTTAACGCCTGGGGGAAACCGACGATCCATCCCTCTACGTTTCTGTTGTTCAAGTAAGGCGTGATCAGCGAGCCCGTTGCGGCGCTTGCACCAATGCTTATGGGCAGCCTGTCGCCCGTACTATCTTGACCTAAGACCGCTCTCTGTTCAATCCACCAGCGTGTGCGCTCGGAAGAGGACGAGAAAACGAAAACATGGCGAGAGGCCTGCGTATCGGGCCGCGCCATAAACTCGGCAATCCCGTTGAGATTACCTACCAGGTACTCTCCCGTATCCATCGCCGGGCTGTCCGACGCCTGAGCCCACAGAGAAGCCCCGAGGCCGACGCCTCCGGGCAAGGTGCTGACGATCACCGGCTCGGCGTCCCGCTCTGCCAGATGCTCCAGAACCGGCTTGGCGATTCTGGCCATCTCGTCAGCGTATGCCGGCCCGTACTCAAAAGCCAGGATCACGCGATCCCCCGCCTGAAGCTGGTCTACCCGATCCACCAGGATCGGAACGCCACGCGCAACATCGACCGAGGGCACCTGTGAGAAATCAAATACCAGCCCTTGTGAGGCCAGATTCGGAAGCAAGACCAACGCCGCGGCGACGCCGAGAACCAAGATCGCCGCCACAATCACACGAATGACGCCGGCGGCGGCCACCCGTTGGGCACGCTCCTGTGTCACAGGGCGCCTAACGCCGCGGGGCTGCTCCAGGAGCTGCTGCCAAAGATGAGCCTGCTCGACAACATCATGGGGAATCTCCCGCTCCACGGTCGGCATCGCGTCTTCAGGCATATCCACCGTGACCATAGAGGGTAACACCCCGGGAAGTCCCTCCAGAGGACCCTCGGGCTCCGGAGGCGTCAAAGGACCCCGACGCTGCGGCACTTCCCCTTCCGCCCGCGGCTCCGGTCGTAGCGCCTGGACCCAATCCGGGATATCGGCAAGCACCAATCCCTCCGGCGTCGCGCGAACGCCCTCGTCTTCTTCCGGAGATCTCGTCTGAGACGGCGCAAGAGCCTTCAGCCAATCAGGCAATTCCGCCCGAGCCAAGACTTCCTCATCATCGGCGCCTGCCGGCTGCTCAGCCTCCTCTTGAGACGCCGAGACGTCTATCTCCTCCACCCAACTGGGCGTTGGCTCCTCAGAAGGAGCCGCGGGTGAAATCTCCTCAGACGTCTCTGTCTCTCCTGCGGCGGTCTCGCCCACAGAGGCGGGCGTCCCTGAAATCTCTTGGGGCAGGTCTTCGGAAGAAGCGACTTCCTGAAGCCAAGCAGGTAACTCCGCCGGCGCCAGGTCAGGTGTCTCCGGCACTTCCTCCTCCGGTGCCTGCGCCTCGTCCGTAGAAACGACCGATTCGCCCTCTGGCGTGCTCGCGGCTGGACCCAGGTCGGATAGCCAATCCGGCAAAGCCTCCGCTTCCGCCGAATCAGCCCGCAGCTCATCCGCTGTGGTCTCCGGCTCGGCTGGTTCCTCTGTCACCTCTTCTGGCCCCAGGTCTCTCAGCCAATCAGGCAGTTCGTCCTCATCAAAGGCCGCACCCTCGCGCGAGACATACTCGCGCGAGACATACTCGGGCGAGACATACTCGGGCGAGACATACTCGGAAGAGGCTTCCGCCTCCGGTATCTCCGAAAGCCAATCAGGTAACTCGTCGGACGTCAACTCGGAAGGCTGCGCCGCCGGCGTCGGTCTTTCTTCGCCAGCCTGAGCTGCTGAGGGCGTCGCCTCCTCCGGTTGGGATGTCACATCCTCAGGCCGGTCTTCGTCTTCGTCGGCAACTTCCGCCTCCTCCAGCCCGGCGGCCTCGCCTGTGGAAGCCTCCTCGAGGTCACCTAGATTCCCAAGATCCTGCGCATCAGCAAGCCAATCCGGTAGCTCCGATTCCGAGAAATCCAGGGCGATCTCGGGCTCGGGCGCTTGGGTCGGCTCGGGCTCCGGAACCGGCGGTGGGGCGCCTTCTTCCTCATCCTCCCGCGCGCCCGTTCCCGTGTCCAGTAACCAGTCGGGTAAGCCCTGGTCCGGGGATGACGGCTCAGCTTCGGCAGGCTCCTCGTCGGTTCGCAGCCAATCGGGCAGCTCCCCCTGTCCGGCTTCCGGGGTCGTTTCAGAGGCCACGGCAAGTGTGGAGAGCCAGTCGGGCAACGCCTCCATGGATCCGGCATCTTCGGAGAATGCGCCTTCGTAGGACGCCTCATCTCGGGACTCCTCTTCAGAGAAAGCGGGTTCATGAGCTCCGGGGACCTCCTCCGTCGTCTCCTCATCATCATCATCAAACCGGAGCCAATCGGGCATCTCGTCTTCCGCCAAGGGGCCGACGCCCAGGTCAAGGTCGGCGGATGACGGTGTTTCGGTTTCACCGACATCCGCGAACTCAATCTCGCTCAGCCAGTCATCCGAGGCACCGTAGGACGCTTCGCTCTCCTGAGACTGCTCCGGCTGTCCTTCGGGGGGCGATTCCGCGGGCGACGACTGCACACCCGCATCAGACCTCTCGTGGCCGGTGCCAAGTTCATCAAGCCAATCCGGCAATTCATCCCCGCCGATAGCCGCGCCCAGGTCAAAGTCCGGAAACTCGTCGACGTGCTCATCCTCCGCAGACGCCCCAGCCCCGGCAGAGGTCTCAAGGTCGGCATCGGCACCGGAAGGCTGCTGAGCCGCGTCATCCACCAGAGATCCCGCCTCGTCCACCAATTCAGAAAGCCAATCGGGATAGTCCTCCTCGTCCGTACTCGGCTCTGCAGGCCCCTCGTCAGAAGAGAGAGATCCTCCGGCCTCCTCTTGTAGGTCTAGAAGCCAGTCAGGCACGTCAGAAGGGGTTGGAGCCTCATCTCGATCAGAAGCGGAGCGGGTCGGCAGTGAGATGCCCTTGACGGCAGGAGGTGCCTCCTCGTCCCTGTCTCGGGACGAGGCCGGAGGAGGGATCGTCTCTTCGGCGTCAAGGAGACGCGTGTTGCACTTATCGCAGAAGGCATTGCCTACCGGATTGAGCGCGCCGCAGTTTGGACAGCGGATCTTCGTCTGGGGCAGCCGGTTTCCGCACTTAATACACGTACGACGACTCTCATCATTGAGCGTACCACACGTCGGACAACGTATCATAGTAATCTCTGACTATCCACTCTGAGGTCGGTCAACGCCGAAGATGATGCGCAGCCCCGTCATCACAATGCCCAGAACGACGCCCAGCAATATGCCACGCATACCGGCGGTCGCCACGGTTCCCACCCATTCTACAACAGTCTGCACCACATCCGGAAATACAAACGGCACCGTGGTCAACAAAGACAGCAAGGCGACAAGTAGGAAGAGCCCACTGTTGAGGTTCCGGCGGGTGCCTAACAGCCTCATCCCGCCCAAAACCAGCGTAACTGCCGTCAGCGCCAGCAGGGAGGATTGACCGGGCACAAGTATGTCGTCAACCAGAAAACCCGAGAGAGAACCGCCGGGGCCCTGCCACAGGACCAAAGCCAGGCTTCCCAATGCTGCGATCACCAGGATCAAACTGGCTATCCGGTGCTTCGCCCCCTTTCTGAAGAAGCGTCGCAGATGGACACGCAGCAGACTGAAGTAAGCCAAAAGCATCGCGAAGGCCGCTAATACAGCCGCCCCTCGCACCAGCGTCTCTCTGATAGATGCCAACATGGGGAACGGCACCAAGTATCCTAAAAGGACCACAAATCCAACGAGCACGGTCACCACCGTAGGGATCAACCATCTAAACATAGACTACACCTCAAGCCCCAATACGGAAGCAATGGCAGCGAGGAATATACCGACGATGACCAAAATCCGGAGGACATTCTGAACCTTCAGGCTTGCCCAATGGGCAGGTCGACCTGTCGCCACAGCCCCACCGGAGAACAACTCCTCACCCATGACCATTCTCTCGGACGGCACAACCGGATAAAGCGCGGCAAGACCCTCGATCGAGACAGCGCCGCCGAATAGCTTCGCACGGCGGTTCAGCGCCGTATGCGTCAGAAGACTTACTTCCTGGTCAAAGGCACCGAGATTGATGCTGGTGGCGATGGGATGATCGGAGGTCATGGTAGCCGCCATCGCCGCATACGGTAACGGATCAGATGCAGAGAAGTGCACCGCAGCAGCAGGATAGTTGCGCGCACGTCCTAACTGGCCATACGCACGGCGCAGCCGATTGTCAGCTAAGAGATAGAGAGTGGGATCCCCCGTGGTGATAATCGGCGGTGTGCCATAGGCCGCGGAGAGCTCTACAAGGCTATCCAATCCCTGAAGAGCAGCGACCGAGACCATGCCCTGCTCACCAAGAAGGCCGCCGCTTCCCAAGGAGACATGAATCCCGGCACCTTCCTCGGCTACACGACCGACCTCGCCGGCGAAGGATTTGAAAGGCGATTCGCCTTGGCTTTCACGTAACGCTCGACCCTGACGTATGCCATAGATCGCAAGCGCCACCGCGCCCACAAGCGCCAACGTTAGAGCGGCAAGTTGGGTAACCATCCTCAGATGTCTCCTTCAACTAAGTAGGCTCGCAGCTTTTCAAGCGCCTCAGGATCTTCCAAGGTCCTGGCCAATGGCGCAAGCGATGCCTCTCCCAATATAGGCGCTAACATCCAGAGAACTTGTCCCCCAACAAACCCCCAAACATCGAGCGTCCCGAGGATCAACAGCCCCAGGCCGACAAGTTCGCGTTCCCGAAGCATATCGGCCCACTGTATCAGAGAACTCGGTAGGGTAGCCTGATGTTCCACAGAAGGCGCCTTCTTAGCCTCTACTATAATAGGGAACCCAAATATGTGCCATTCACATACTGGCGTTGAGAATTGGTTAGCTTTTTCAGTATAACACGGTTTGAGAATCGTGTAAAGCACCCCCGAAAAACCCCGTTTTGCTTGGACTTCTCTAACTTAAAGCTATACTAAGGTCGAAATTAGGCTCGGCACCGACGGTCTGCCGGAACACGGCTACTCAGTGCGATGCGCCCGAAACTTCTAGGCAGCTGTGAGCGCCTGTATGTATGCAGGACACCAGCTCGATCACCGATTCTTGCGCGCGACAACATCGCTCTAGCTTCTCAGAAGGCGGCGATCGGAGCAGGTGTGTCGGAATGAAAATGGTCAAGCCCCAGCGGAGCCCGATTAGCCGGCAGGGAGGGTGTTTTCTTTGCGGATTGTGATGGTCTCTAAAGCTTGTATCGTGGGCACCTATCAGAAGAAACTGGAGGAGATGGCTTCAGCGAGCCCGGATCTCGCGCTCACCGTCGTGGTACCTCCGGCTTGGCGAGACGATCGGGGTGTCACCAAGTTGGAAAGAGCCCACACCAATGGGTACCAGCTGGAGATACAACCGCTGGCGTTGAACGGGTCTTTCCATCTGCACTTCTATCCCAACTTGGGACGGGTTCTCGACGCCGCCAAGCCGGACTTGGTTCACATTGATGAGGAGCCCTACAACTTCGCTACCTATCATGCCAACCGATTGGCTCGTCGGATCGGCGCCAAGACCCTCTGGTTCTCATGGCAGAATTTAGAACGTAGATATCCGCCGCCCTTCTCTTGGATGGAGCGGTACAACCTACACCACGTCGACTACGCTCTGGTTGGCAGCCATGCTGCCGCTGAGGTTTGGCGTGCCAAAGGCTGCTCAGCCCCTATCGCAGTCATCCCGCAATTCGGTGTTGACCCCGACCTGTTTCATCCGCCCACGGAGCCGCGACCCTCAACCCCGGTTCACATCGCTTACGTGGGCCGCCTAGTCCCGGAGAAAGGCGTCGATCTATTGCTGAGCGCGCTCCGCCAGGTCCGCGGCGGCTGGAAAGCCACGATCTTGGGCAGTGGTCCTGTCGAGACCTCTCTACGCGAGCAAGCCGAGGCGCTGGAATTGGGGGACCGGGTGACTTTCGAGGCTTGGAAGCCCTCAAGCCGGATGCCGGAGTTCTATCGTACGGTCGACATCCTGGTCGTGCCTTCGCGCACGCGACCCAACTGGATCGAGCAATTCGGTCGGGTCCTGATCGAGGCTATGGCCTCCGGCGTTGCGGTCGTGGGATCGAACGTGGGGGAAATCCCTCACGTCATCGGCGAAGCCGGAAAGCTCTTTCCGGAAGAGGGCGCCGACGCACTCGCATCCCATCTGACCACCCTCGTTGAGAATGTGGAACTTCGTCGAGACCTTGGCAGGCGAGGTCGCGCTCGGGTGAAGCGTCACTTCACCCAACGCCAGGTCGCCGAGGCCACGCTCGCCATCTACAGGGAGATACTGTCGTGAGAACCCTCGAGCAATTGTGGCGGGTGATAGCGTCCCGCTTTCATTTCTTTATCGGCATCAGCTATCAGTACTTCGGCAACGCGCATAGCCTGCGATCTGAGTACGAGAAAGCTATCTCAGCGTTCTCCCGGGCTATCACAGCCGATCCGGCCTACGCCCGGGCCTATCTCAACCGCGGCATTCTCTATTGGCGAGAAATGGATCATCCAAGACGCGCTATCCTGGATCTCACAACCGCCCACGACCTTGATCCTTCCCTGACCGAGGCGCAGTTTAACCGCGGCATTGCGCACCAGCAGCTAAGGGAATACCAAGAGGCCATCAGGGACTTCGAAGCTTATCTCGACGAAGGAGATCATCCCTACTGGCGAGAGTATGCCGAAAGCATGATCCGAGAGCTACGGGAATGGGTACCCGCAGACGGGTCCACTGCCTGAGACCAGGTCTCTTTGCCTTGATTAGTAGCCCGTCAACAGCCCGCGATCCGACGCATCGGTCATCACAGCACCCAGCAGCCGCACCCGGAATCGCTCGAGAAGTTCCTTGGCCTGCTCAACCCGATCCTTTCGAGTGTGCCCTGATCGGATCACCATAAGGAGCCCATCGGTCTCCGCGGCCAGCAGGGCGGCGTCGACCGCCACGGTCACCGGCGGCGTCTGGAATATCACGACGTCGGCGGAGGCCTTCAGGCTGTCCAGTAGCGATTTCATCTTCTCAGAGTTCAGGATGTCGGCGGGATTCGGGGGCAAAGCCCCACTGGGCAGGAGGCGCAGGCCGTTCACGCCGGTCTCGACAAGGGAGATCGGCTCGTCTACCTCCCGGCTGAGCATCCACGTCGTCAAACCTGGCTCCTGAGGAACTCCAAAGAGCTCGTGAAGTTGGGGGCGTCGCAGATCGGCATCAACCAGGATCACGCTTTGACCGGATTGGGCCATCACAACGGCCAAGTTCGGCGTCACGTTGGACTCCATCCCGGCGATCGCCGGTGGGGCCACGACGAAGGCACTGAGCGAGCGATCAAGGCTGGTAAAAGCCAAGTTCATACGCAGCGCGCGATAGGCCTCGGCTGCAGGGCTGCCGGGATCCCGCAAGGTCACTAAATCGGCTTCGTCCATTCATCACTCCTTAAGAGGGCGGGGGTTCATCATCAAGTATCAGCGCGAGCTTGAGGACCGCTGCACGGGCGGGATCAGACCGATCACCATAAGCCCTGTCTCCGACTCAACCTTAGTGGGCTTGTGGAGCACACCGGCCTCGAGCCACTCGAGCACAAAGAGGACCAGCGTACCCATCACCATCCCCAGCAGCGCTCCAGCCGCGACGTTGATACTGGTCCGGGGACGCAGCTGTCGATATATGGGGCGATCGATGATCTCGGCGAAGACCCGATCCTCCTTGTCTATCCGATCATTTTGCTCTTCGCGCCATTGCTTCATCAACAGCGCCCAAGTATAGGCGATGTCATTTGCCAACTCACCATCCGGGTTATCGACTTCGATCTTGACAACGAGAAGTGAATCGTCTGCGGCGATTTTCACATCGTTCTTGAGATCGCGCGGAGCCATGAAGAGCCCGAGCTCTCGAATCACCATCTCGGCCCGCTGCTCCGACCACATCGTATGAGCGTAGTTGCGCAGAAGCTGCTTAGCCGACTGTGTCAAGCCGAAGTCAGGACGCGCGAGCTGTATGGAGAGCTCCACACTCGAACGGTAAATGGGCGTCTGCAAGCGGCTGAACACGAACGCGCTGACCGCCGTGACGGCGGCTGCGAGCAGGATAATCCAGCCTCGACGACGC
Source organism: Anaerolineae bacterium (assembly GCA_049975025.1). Taxonomy (GTDB): domain Bacteria; phylum Chloroflexota; class Anaerolineae; order B4-G1; family SLSP01; genus PWVB01. The sequence continues at coordinate 18,496 of JBNGDU010000117.1, read as the reverse complement.
AGGACGTCAATATACTCCTGAATCTTCACACCATCCTCCAGGTATCTACCCAATGTCGCGGCAGGGGGGCCGCTTCAAAGCCCTTCGAAAACCGCTAGTATCCGCGGAGTCGGATACGGACCTCACGACAGTGAGGGCACTCAAAACCGATGTAGTCACGCCCACAGGTTCGACACGTACGCTTTTCAAGAGGTCGTCCCTCGTCCATCGACAACATAATAACCGTCACGTCCTCGTCCTCGTGACGTGCGACCCACTCCTCCAGCGAAGTATCACCGACCATCCAATCTCCGCTCTCGGGATCTCGCCGGAGGACGCCTTGAACAAACCGACCCTCTAGCCGCGCTGCGGCTTGAGTTAGCTCACGAATACTAGCCTTCCGATATGCAGGCATGATGCTCCCTTCTGACACCCCCTGGCTTAGGGCCACGGCGGCATCTCCTGGCGCATTATAAGCGATGGCTTGCGAACGGCAAGCCTATGGGGGCGGCTGAACCGGGACCTCGATGATAGGTCAAAGAACTGATCAGTGAGCTGAGACGGCTTCAGCTTGCCAGAGGATCACGGATTGTCGCCAAACCTCATAAGGTGAGGCACGGTAGAAATACCAACGCAGAAAATCGGCACAGGCGGGCGGCACGAGCTCCTGACAAGCCGGCACCGGCGCGTTATAGGTTGTCGAGGCGACGAAGCTCATACCACGCAATCCCTCCCCCGGCGGGGGACGATCCAGAGTAACATCCTCCGGGGTCAGCACGAGCGCGCCGGGATCAGCGGGCCAGAGATCCACCACCGCCAAGCGGTGGAAATCCCTCAAAACCCAGCGAAGCAGCATCGCCAGCTCGGCATCCTCTTCAATGATCGCGACTGGAAGTGCATCCCACCGCTGATTTCGCAGCACACCGATGTCCGAAAGTGTGCTCCGGAGATGCCGAAGATCCTCTGACGTCGCAGAGGCCACGGCAGGCTCGATCGGCGAGTCAGCCCGCACAAACCCCAGCCCGAATGCAAAACTGGCCTGCAGGATCAAAACAACAGCAGCGAATCCTGTCAAAGCGCTGCGCCAGAGCACGTCAAGCCGTACCGCCATGGCGAACAGGAAGACGAGAAGCGCCTGCAAGGCGAGTAGCACGATGACGCCTACCAAGACCAGCATCATCTGATCCTCGTACAACACGCCGCGCGCATGCTGCACCATCGCCAGCACGCCTGGCAGCCAGAAGACAAAGGCCGCAAGCGCGTGCAAGCCGCCGCCCTTACAGTCCTCAGTCGACAGGCCATCCATAAGCTGCTGAACAGCAACACCGCCAAACAACGCCAGGGGTAACGCCGCAGCGCCCAAACTCAGAGCATCCCCAGACCGAAGCGCGGTGACCAAGAGCGTCGCGATACCCCACAACAAGATAGCCCAGGGATAGATATCATCCTCAGTTTGACGGCGCATCAGCAGCCCTATGCCCACCAGGACTGTGAGGAGCAAGAGAGGTTCGTAGAGCAACAGGGTCCCCGTAGCACCAGAACCCACGTTCTGCTCGCCCCACGACGTGATCCAGGCAGCGAAGCCATCGGCGATGCCGGACCAGCCCGACCATCGGAATCCCAATGCGATCGAGATTCCCGTGCCGATCAGCGCAGCTGCCAACAGGGACAGCCGCCAGTTGATCCAACCGCTCCGGTCGCGTCCGGAGCGGTTAAGCACATAGCCGACAAACAAGCCTGGGAGCAACAAATCAAAGAAGCTGGGGCCGGAGACCAAGCCGAGCCCCAACGCGCCGGCGAAGAGGGCCGACAGCCACCGACGGTGCGCCTCATCGTCCAACCCGCGTCTGAACAGCATCGTCACGATGAGCCCTGCGGTGAGTACGCCGGGCGTCGCCGGGGCTAATCGACGAGATCCAAAGAGCGTCAGCGGCGATATGATCAAGAGACCGGCGGCGACCAGAGCGCCCAGGTCACCGATCTCTTTGCGCCACAGCAAGGGCAGAGCCACCAGCGCTACACCGGCAAGCGCGGGGATCAACCGCGCGAAGCCATCGGTCACGGCGAAGATGGTGAACAGGAAACCGTTGCCGACCAACAACAGAGGACTGTCCGTCGCGACAGGCCATCCCGCGCCTCGTGCCGCATCCAGCGATGGCAACGCGCGCGCGATCTCCTCGGGAGCGAGGAGAGGTACGCCCAGCCTTAGCAGACGAGAGGCGATCGCGATCACCAACAGGGCGAACCAGGCCCAGCGCACCCCATAGGAAGGGATGTCAAGCTCCAGGCCAAGGGGAGCCTCTGGCTTCACCTCGGAAGGAACGTCTAAAAGCTTGGGCGGCGGAGAAGGTCCTTGAGCCTCAGCGTAGCTCACGTCCCCACCATAGACCGGATCATCCGGCGGATCTCATCTTCCTGGGACTCAATGCTCTCCATCAGCTTGAACTGCACGAGCGCCCGTCTCAGATTGTGCTCCTCAGATCGCGTCTTGAAGTAGACGTCGCCCTCCAGGTAATCTGTGAAGAAACGCAGCCCCATCTCAAACGCCAGCACGCGAACGCTATCGAAGATGTAGGCGTAATCCTCAGGGGTGTAGAAATCCTCCACCTCCGGCAGATATCCCTGAAGAATCGCCTCACAGAGTTCGAGCTCGAAGGTCACACGATCGATCTCGTGTGTGTGTTCGCCCAGCGGATTGCAGCTGGAGCGCAAGCAGTCCCCGATATCGTACTGGACCAGGCCCGGTTTGACCGTGTCGAGGTCAATAATGCTGACGGCTTGTCCGGTCTCATCGTCGATCATGATGTTGTCAATCTTGGGATCGCCGTGGATAGGACGAGGTCGGAGCTTGCCGGCCTCGCGCGCGTCCTCCAGGACGGATGCCCAATCCTTTCGCTCCGCGATAAAGGCCATACCGAAACGGACCCTCGGCGATAGCGGTCGCTTTGGCGCTGCCAGCACCTCCTCATAGTGGGCGAGATACTGAGGAACGATGTGAAACCCCGGCAGGGTATCGTGAAGCACCTTGGTGTCAACGTCGTTGATGAGGCGTTGAAACCTGCCGAGCGCGTAGCCCGCTTCGGCTGCGTGCTGGGCGTCGCGCACCTCCGGATACGCCGTCGCGCCATCGATGTAACTCAAACCACGCCAGAACCCACCCTCTTCGTCGATAAAATAGTCCTTGCCCTCTCGGGTGCTTAAGACACGCGGGAGCTCCCACCGGTCCCTATCGGATGGAACGTCATCTTTGGCGTCGGCGTGCTGGAGCACAACCCGGAGATTGGCCATGATAAGTTTCGGGTAAGGGAAGACGTTCTGATTGATGCGCTGAAGAACGAAGCGCTTCCCGCTATCTGAGCCTAATTGGACCAGATAGGTATCGTTGATGTTTCCGAATCCATAGGGCTCAGCACGTTGAACCGTCTGGGCAGGCGTTACAAACTGTGTAGCAGCCTCAAGAACCTGATTCACACCCATCTCCTCTTACCATAGTGTGTCGCCTGAAACTGTGAGGTCTCAATCTGAACATAACCTCCCGACGCTGCGCTGACGCCGGGAGATCGATAACCGACCCGGAAAAGGCGTCGGCCTCCGGCACCTAGCTCTTCTTGCGTTGAGCCTTCAACCGTTGCTGAATCTTGGCCCAACTGTCGCGCAAGGCGATCGTGCGATTGAACACGATGTGGTCCTCCGTCGTGTCCGGATCGGTGCAGAAGTAGCCGATCCGCATAAACTGGTAGCGATCGCCCGGCTGCGTGTCCTTTAGGCTGGGTTCCATCTTGCACGAAGTCAGAACTTGCAAGGACTCGGGATTCAGATTGTCCACGAAGGTCTCACCCTCATCGACGTCCTCGGGATCCTCCTCCAGGAAGAGCCGGTCATACAGGCGCACCTCAGCATCGAAGGCGTGAGGCGCTGATACCCAGTGAAGGGTCCCGCGAACCTTGCGTCCATCCGGAGCATCCCCGCCCCGCGTCTCGGGATCGTACGTGCAATGGATCTCCACGAGGTTGCCGTCATCGTCCTTGACCACATCCTTATACGTGATCAGGTAACCGTGCTTCAGGCGCACCTCGCGCCCTGGAGCGAGTCGGTAGTACTTTCGCGGCGGGTCCTCCATGAAATCCTCGCGCTCAATATAGAGCTCGCGAGAGAAGGGGATCTTCCGGGTGCCCATCTCAGGGCGCTGCGGATGGTTGTCCGCATCCATCCACTCGACCTGATCCTCGGGGTAATTATCGATAACGACCTTGATCGGGTCCAGCACAGCCATCACCCGGGGGGTGATCTCATTGAGATCCTGACGGATGTTGTGCTCCAGCATCGCCACGTCCACGACGCTGTTCGCCGTCGAGACGCCGATCTGATCACAGAAGTTGTTGATCGCCGCCGCCGTGTAACCGCGGCGGCGCATCCCCGCGATCGTCGGCATCCGGGGATCATCCCAGCCGTCAACGTACCCCCCCTGCACCAGCTGCAGGAGCTTTCGCTTGCTCAGGACGGTGTAGGTCATATAGAGACGAGCGAACTCCAACTGCTGCGGATGGTAGATGCCAAGCTGATCCAGGAACCAATCGTAGAGCGGTCGGTGGTCGCGGTATCCCAGGTCGCAGAGCGAATGTGTGATGCCCTCAATCGAGTCCTCCAGACCATGGGCCCAATCGTACATAGGGTAGATACACCACTCGTCGCCCTGCCGGTGATGCGGCTCGTGGAGAATCCGATACATCACAGGGTCGCGCATATTGAGGTTGGGCGAGGACATATCGATCTTGGCCCGCAGCACCCGGGCCCCCTCCGGAAACTCACCGGCCCGCATCCTGCGGAAGAGATCCAAGTTCTCCTCGACGGAGCGATCGCGATAGGGGCTATCCTCACCCGGCTCGGTCAACGTGCCGCGATACTCCCGGATCTCCTCAGGGCTCAGGTCATCCACGTAAGCCTGCCCCTGCCGGATCAACTGCTCGGCCCAGTCGTACATTTGCTCGAAGTAGTCGGAGCCGAAAAGGACTTCATCGCCGAAATCGTGGCCCAGCCAGCGCACGTCGTCCACAATCCCCTCGACGTATTCCTCTTCCTCTTTCACAGGATTGGTATCGTCGAACCGCAGATTGAACTTGCCGCCGAAATCCCGGGCGATACCTGCGTCAATGGCTAGGGCCTTCGCGTGGCCGATGTGAAGATAACCGTTGGGCTCAGGGGGAAATCGCGTATGCACGCGACGGTTGAACCGCCCGGACTTGATGTCCTCAACCACAGCCGTGCGGATGAAGTCTGTGGCGAGCTCGTCCAATTCCTCATCGCTGAGCGTACATCTGTCGTCGTACTTCTCTGCCAAGTCTTCCATAGATTGAGCCTCACTCCTTCCTTATTAGGACCTATAGTACCAAATCTGACCTCAAGATCAACCGATCTTACCGGGAAACGAATGTGGCTCAAGGCACCATCGACTCATCTACATCGAGCCGAGCAACCTCGTAGATGGTCACCTCGCCTTGGCGGTAAACGGCGGGGAACATCTCGTCGAACTTGGCGAGCCCTGCGACCGGATATCGCTGGCGCTCCACCGGTCCCACGTAGACGTAGCTCACGTCGTAGCGCCGGAGGATGGCGCGCGCTTCCGCCTGATCGGAGGTCGTGAAGAGCCGTTCCAGATCGACCTCACGCCGGGCCGGCACGTCGTAGTTGCCACGCCACTGTCGCTGGTGGCCTCCCCAGCCCAGAACGGTCGGTAGTCCCGTCAGCGCGGCGATCCGTCCCTCGTAGACGTAAGCCCGGTGTTGATCGCCCGGCGCCTCGACGATAACCGGCGCGCCCTCGACATTGACGTTGAGCCAGCGTATCGCGTCGTAGTCCGCCGGGCGGGACTCGTTCAGCCAAGCGGCCCCATCAAGCGTCCAGGGCACGCCGTGCTCCTTCGCGCGCGCCGGCACCGCAAGAACCGTGTAGACCAGTCCCACCGCGATGAAGAGGGATGAGAGGACCAAGCCCGCGCGTGCCCAGCTGCCTTCTCTCCGGGGGCCGAGCCCCATGCCGATCCAACGCGCCACCTGCCACGCGCCGGCAAGGCTCCACAGCACCCACGCCTGGAAGTAGAACTTGAAGATCGTGTTCATCCGCGTCATGAAGACATCCTGCAGGTAGACGAACTCCGGGGCCAACGTGAGCAGGAGACCGAGAAGTGTCAACAGGAGCGGGAAGACGTCGACCAGGACGCCCTCATCGCCGACTGAAGTCGGATACACCGCCGTGATTGCGGGCGATCCGGCAACGCGCTGCTCTGGGTGTGTGTCGTCCGCGGAGCGCAGCCGGCCCCGGACGATGCTTATGAGGATAGCCGACGTGCCCACGGCAAGCAACAGCGCCGTCCAGGGATTGAGCAGCCGCCGGGTGAAGGCGGACAAGGCCGTCTCAGGCGCGAGTGTGTAACCCTCAACCGATTCCCCGCGAAGGATCATCCTCAAATAGGGATATGCAGCCACCGACCCGACGAGAAGCGCCACGATCGCGATCGCGATGACCAAACCCAGTCCCAGACCCAAGCTCGTGCTCAATGCGACCCAACCCTTCATCCGGCGTCGTCGCAAGGCGCTCGCAATGACCCCGATCACGGGTATCAAGAGCGGAAGGAACATGATCACAAAGTGGGGCAGCCGCGTCGCGTTGAAGAGGTTGGGCAGAATCCCTCCGGCTTGCGACCGCAGACCGAGCCAGAAAGGAGCATAGAGACCCACGCTTAGAACCCCCAACATAAAAGCCTCGGGCACCACGCTCCAGATACAGCGGAGGAGAGAGCGCACCGACCGATCGGTGTGGACGTACCGGCCCAGTGCCCAGGCCCCAACGAGAAGGGCCCAGTAGATCGGGAAATCCCAGGTATTGAGGAATCCCAAGGATCCCAGTATCAGCGCGTACCCGGCTAAGGGGACCCAACGTGCGGGGCGTAGTGTCTCCCTCAACGCCCATCCGGTGGAGGTCCCAGAAGCCGCACCGGGTTCTAAGGCAGCGCGGCGGTAGGCGTTGAGCGCCAGGGTGATCGCCACCAGGACGAAGGGAAGGGCGAGCAGGTGAGGATGCATATCTCCCAGGATGAAACTGAAGGCCGGGAACTCATCGATCACCTCCTGCGGGTCGCCCCAGGGCGTCTTGTCCTGAAGGGTGCGCGAGGCTTGCCACCACCAGAAGAAACGCTGCGGGATCCAAGAGAACGGCGGCTCGGGCGGCTCGTTCAAATTCCGGATGTCCAGCCAGCGCCAGAATTGTGCCGGCAGAAGCCCCCGCGCGTGCAGCACCTCCAGCATGCCCTCGCCATTACCGGTGATCAGCAACATCAGTGGGGCGACGAGGCCGCGGTAGAGGCCCCGCCTCCAGGTCATGTCGTAGACCAGCCCGTAGGCTTGCACGGCGACGAGCGCGTACCAGCCGGCGTTCCCCAGGTTGAACGCGATCGTCGAGGGTATCGTCGTCAGCCGGGTCAAGATACTCAAGAGCAGATAGCCCAGATAGTAATACGAGATCGCAAACCCCGAGAGCCAGGGATCGTGGGGCGGCAAGGAGGACGCTCGGAGCGTAGCGTTCAAGAACGCTATCTCCATCCACTTCTCGCCACCCGCCGTCTCCAACTGCGGCTGGGTCGCACGCACCAACGCCCAGGCGATCAACGCCGCCAGAAAGAGCGCCTCGGTGACGAGAACGTGCCGGCGTTGGCGTCGCCACCAAGGCAGCACCTCGTGCCAGCGATGGCGCATCAGGTAGAGCCCCACGATGAAGACCAGCACAGCGGCGGTCAGAGCGGCGCCGGCGGTGTTGCCCCAAAGGCGCAGTATGCCGCCCCACCAGAAGACCACGCCGGTCAACAACAGGCCCAGAGCCTTCGCCGTCGCATATCCGCGGGAGGGGAGCCGCCGCAACGTGGCGAAAGTGAGCGGCAGGGCCACGACAGCCATGAATTGCAGAGCAAGATACCAGGTGATAATCGATAGTAGCATATCAGGGTTCCACCGTGATCAGGGGAGCAATCCGCTCCAAAATGGCTGGCCCGATGCCGGGCACCGCCTGAATATCCTCAATGGTCTCAAAAGGTCCGTGGGCTTCGCGATAGTCGATGATGTCCGCCGCCCGCTTGGCCCCGATCCCCGGGAGCGCTTGAAGCTCCTCGGACGACGCGGAATTCACATTGATCAGCCCCGTACGCGGCGACGCCCCGGTCTCCGGTGAGCTGACCCGCGTCGGGACGACGACGTGCTGATGGTCTTCGAGCGGAGCCGCGAGGTTCAAAGCACCCAGGTCAGCGTCGACCGTAGCGCCGCCTGCGGCGTCCAGCGCGTCGCTCACCAGGCTGCCGACCGGCACGGTCACGACCTGCTGATCCTCGACCGCGCCACTGACGTAGACGCGCAGATGGTCAGGTAGCGCCGTCGCGGTGCCTTGAGGTCCGGCAGTGATCGCCTCCGTGCTCACCGCTGGATTCGCACCCGCGGCCGGAAGCGTGCCCGGGGTCCCGGGCTGCGCGGCCTGGCTCGTCGGTAGGGCAAACCCGTAGCGTCCGATCAAGCCGCCCACCAAGAGACTGACCAAGGCAATCCCCACCACGTACAGCCGGAACCGCACTCGAAGCTGTGACTGAAGTCGCGGCAGGACCTCCTCGCGCACCTCGGCTTCGACTCGGTCTCGCATCTGATTGCGCACCTGGACCTGAACCGACGACGGGGACGCATCCGACATCCGAGTCTCTGAGCCGCTCTCTGCTGAGGACATATGAACCCCGGGGCCTCGTCACCAAGACGACTCAGGCTCTTCAGGGACGGCCTCGTCGGGGACATCCCCGTCAGGGACATCCGCCGAAGCCGGTCGCCGCAGCAGTTGGCGAGGCGCCAGCCGGCGCATTCGCTGGTAGACGGCCCGCAGGCTGGGCCCTTTGATCTCCCCACCGGCCTCGAAATAATAGCGCGCCGCGTGACCCAGTCCGAACGTCGTGACCGCCGAAAGCGCGGCGGAGACCAACCAGCCGAGACCCGGCACCAGCTTGGCAAGCTGCATGCCCAGGTACCGCGAAACTAAACTCCCGGCCATCGTCGTCAAGAGCTCTCGCGCGTGGGACACGGACATCGACTGCCCATAGGCGGCCCCGATACGAAGCACCATACGGGTCTGCGAGGCCAACAAGAGCGGGATGTCAAGTCCGGGGACGGGCTCCAGCGAGATCAAGGCATTGACGGCCGCCGTCCGCCGGATGATGCGACTTACGATGGTCTGCCGGACCGCCGGCAGCGCCTTCGCCATCGCCACCGCCACGGCGGGCTGCGCGCTCAAGATGGCGGGGATGAGCTTGGTGACCACGCCATCACCGTGTTGAGCCGAGATCGGAATCGGTCGGACCCCGAGCAACTTCTCGGTGTTCTCGAGCACCCACGGAAGGTCCTGACGTATCAGATCCACCTTGTTGAGAGCGACCAAGACCGGGACCTCCAGGTCCTGCAAGCCCGCATAGAGATCGTGATCCACCTGCCGTACGCCGGCAGCCGCGTCGAGGAGTAGCAGGACGAGATCGCCTTGCGCAGCGGCCCCCTCGGCCACAGCAGCACGGTCGACGCCCCAGACCTCGCCAAATCCCGGCGTGTCGACCAACAAGAAGGGGCCAAGAGGATGTTCCACCACCCCCTTCGTCGTGCCGGGGACGGCGCTGGTCGCCGACAGCTTGCGCCCGTGCAGGCGGTTGAAGAGCGTCGACTTCCCGCTGTTAACCGGTCCCACGATGACGAGGCGGGACCCGGCTTCCTGCGCCACTTCGTGCTCCAACGCGTGCCAGTCCAGGGAGCGCAGCACCGTCTGGAGATCGCGCATCCGGTTGGGAAGTTTTAGCATGCTCATCACAGCGAGTTTAGCACGAACCCGGTCCGACCGCCAACCCGCCGCCCCCCCTTGAGAAGGAGCTCATACTATCAACGCCAGGCCGATTCGGCCTCGCTCGATATCGACGTTGAGAACCTCGACCTCAACGACATCCCCGACGGCGACCCTCTCATGGGGATCGCGCACGTACCCCGGCCCCATCTGGCTGATATGGATCAGGCCGTTCCGCTTGACGCCGATGTCGACGAAGGCGCCGAAGTCGACCACGTTGCGGATGGTGCCCTTGAGACGCATGCCGGGGCGCAGATCCTCCATCGTCAAGACGTCGCTCCGTAGCACAGGGCCCTCTAGTTCGTCTCGTGGATCCCGACCGGGACGCGTCAGCGCCTCCAGAATATCGTCCAGTGTAGGCCGACCGGCGCCTAGCTCTTCGACTAAGGCGTCCAGGTCCATCCGGCGGCGCAAGTCCGCGACCGCTTTGGGCATATCCGGATGCCCGATCGGCACCCCGATCAACTCCACCACGGACCGCGCGATGTCGTAACTCTCAGGATGAATCGACGTCCGGTCGAAGGATATGTCGCTCTGCGGCACGCGCAGGAAGCCCGCCGCCTGCTCGAAGGTCTTGGGCCCGATACCGGAGACCTGAAGCAGACCCGCGCGCCGGTCGAACGCCCCATGCTCGTCACGATATTCGACGATGGACTCGGCGGTCCGTGGCCCTATGCCGGAGATGTGCTGGAGCAACGCAGGTGAGGCCGTATTGAGGTCTGCGCCAACGGTGTTCACCGCGGACTCCACCACCACGTCCAGGGTCTCCGACAGGGCCTGCTGATTGACGTCGTGCTGGTAGAGCCCCACCCCGATCGCCTTGGGCTCGATCTTGACAAGCTCGGCAAGCGGATCCTGAAGCCGCCGCGCAATGGAGACCGCCCCACGCAACGAGACGTCAAGATCCGGCAGCTCCTCTCGCGCCAATCGCGACGCCGAGTAGACCGATGCCCCGGCCTCATTCACGATCGTGTACTGCACGGACAGGCCATCCCCGATCATCTCGGCTACGAGGGCTTCCGTCTCCCGGCTGGCGGTGCCGTTCCCGATCGCGATGACGGTCACCTCGTGCTTACGCACCAGCCGGCGCAGCGCGCTCTTCGCCTGCTCCCTTCGACGATCGGGATAGATCGTGGTCGTCGCGAGCACCTTTCCCGTGGGGTCCACCACGGCGACCTTGCACCCGGTGCGATATCCGGGGTCAATGCCCAACACCGTCTGTCCTCGCATCGGCGGCTGAAGCAACAGCGATCTTAGGTTAGTGGCGAAGACGTTGATCGCATGATCGTCCGCCATATCTGTCAGATGACCACGCATCTCCCGCTCTATCGCCGGGAATAGGAGCCTTCGATATCCGTCCTCACGGGCGCGGATGAGATCGTCGCCCACAGAGCTTCCAGGATCGGCCTCGAAGTGAAACGCGAGAATGCCCAACCCCTGGGCCTCAGGCACCTCTAGTTTGACCCTGAGAACGCCCTCGCGCTCCCCTCGATTAAAGGCCAGCACCTGATGAGGTCGGAGGTTACGAAGATCGGCGAAGAACCCGTAATAGAGTTCATAGGTGCCCTTGGGATCCTTGCCGCGATCGACGGCCTCGATCGAGATCACACCGTGCTGCTGTGCCAGGCGCCGCATCTCGGCGCGGACCTTGGGGTCGTCTGCGATCATCTCCGCCACGATATCCCGCGCCCCCTGGTAGGCGTCCTCAATCGACGTGACGCCCTGTCCCGACGCGGCGTCAGCGGTCAGGAAGGGGCGAGCCATCTCATCACGCGACCGGTCCAGCGGCTGGGCCAAGACGAGATCCGCAAGCGGCTGTAGGCCCTGCTCACGCGCCATCGTCGCCCGGGTGCGCCGCTTAGGACGGTGAGGACGATAAAGATCCTCCAGGCGCTGGAGTGAGTCCGCGGATTTCACCTCCTCCTCGAGCTCCGGAGTGAGCACCTCCTGCTCCTCCAAGCTACGCAGAACCGTCTCTCTGCGTTCCTCGAGGTTGCGCCGATACCCAAGGCGCTCCGCCACCTGGCGCAGTTGTTCCTCGTCCAAAGATCCCGTCATCTCCTTGCGATACCGGGCGATGAACGGAATCGTGTTACCCTCATCCAGCAAGCGAACAGCCGAGCGCACTCGAGAGAGCGCTAACTCGAGGTCTGTGGCGACAGCGGTTGTGATGCGGTCTTGATCCATGCTTCACCTCGTCGTCAAAGGTAAATTCTGTCTTGCGGACTGACAACCTTATGGCGTACCTGCCACCCATCGAGCGGCGCGGCGCCCGATCTCAACGGCGTAGTTCGTCCCCCGATCCCAGGGATAGACCTGGCTCATATTGGCCATGTACAGGTTATCGATAGGGGTTCTCATGGGCGGGATGTTCCGGGAGTGGTTCACGAAGGGCACCGGCTGCGCGTAGATCTCGGTGAACTTCCAGTGAGCGCGAATCCAATCGCGGTCGAAATCCGGGTTGATCCTCTGAATGCCGGGGATGAACCGCTCCAGCATCTCATCCTGCGACATCTCGAAATAGGGATGATCGGGCGGGAGGTAGTCGCCACAATAGACGATGGTGTCGCCACCGTAGTGAGTGCGATCGATATAGTTCGTATGCTCGACGAAAGCCAGGAAGGGAAAACCCTCTCTTTTGGGGATGTTGATCCAATAGTGCGTGTCGGTGACCGAATGCTTGAGCGCGAGCACCATCACCACCGCGCCCATGGAGACCATTTCGTCCAGCTTCGCGGTGTAGGCGTCCGGCAGCTTGGGCGTGTGCGCTTTGAGCATATGGGGGGAACAGGTCGCCAGGACGCGGTCATGGACCTGATCACCGGCGCGCAGCTCGCACCGAATCCGTCCGTCGCTCTCAGGATGGATACCGCGCACGTGCGTCTCCAGACGAATCAGCCCGCCCAGGTCGCGGACCTTCTCGGCTACGCCGTCCAGGAACGCTTGAAATCCCCCTTTGAAATAGCCCAGTTTGGGAGTACGTTTCGCCAGGCGCGCCCAGAACCACGCCAGGTTGACGTCCTTGTAGTAAGCGCCGAACTTCCCCTCCAGCAACGGCTGCCAGAGCACCTCGTAGGCGCGCTCACCTAATGCGGCGGACAACCAACGATGTGCCGTGGTGCGCTCAAAGGGACGCCAAAACGGGTCGTAACGCAGGAACGCGGCCACGACGCCGAATCGCAACCGATCGACAAACGGCAAGGGCTGAAACTGCAGCACGCGCATCGGGCTGTCCAGGGGATAGATCTCGCCCTGGTAGTAGATGGACGTGATCGGACGCTTGAAGAAGAGAAGGTCCCCGAGGCCGAGCTCCTGAGCGAACTCGATGATGTCGTGGTCGGAAGCGAAGATGTGGTGGTAAAAGCGTTCCAGAAACCAGTCCCAGTTGTCCGCCCGGAACCCGGCGGCCAATCCGCCTACATAGGGCCGAGCCTCGTAGACGGTCACCTGGTGACCGGCCTTCAGAAGATCATACGCTGCCGTGAGGCCGGTCACCCCGGCCCCGACGATGCCGATATCGGGCATGGTGGATCATCCTTGTTGGTGAGTGTAAAGCGTGAGAAAGCAGATAGTCTACGTCGTCGGTGCACACCCCTGAAAATGCGTCGAAAAGAGGTCGATGACGATCAAGCGCCGGAGAGTTTCTCGGCCCTATCGCTGGTCCGTCGCTGCCCCAAGCGCTACGACCCAGACTCCTTGGCCTGGAGCTCACCGATCAGGGACCAGGGTCCCGTCCAGGTGATCTTGACGCGCACCAGTTGTCCGAGCAGCGGCTCGTCTGACTCAAAGAAGACCAGGCGATCCGTACAGGTCCGCCCAAACCATCGCCCCCTACGCTCGTGCCAGCCCTCTACCAGTACCTCCACGGCCTGGTCCAGATAGGCCGCATTGACCTCGGTGAGGATCTCGGCCTGAAGGTCGTCAAGCGCCCGACGCCGGCGCTCCTTCTCCTCGTAAGGGACGTCGTCCTCGAAGTAGCGCGTCGCTACGGTCAAAGGACGCGCAGAGTACCTGGCGATATGAGCTTTGTCCAGCCTGAGTTCTCGCAGAAGATCATAGGTGCGTTGGAACTGCTCTCGAGTCTCGCCTGGGAAACCGACAATGATATCGGTTGCGATGGAGACACCCGGGATGCGCTCGCGAATGCGCTTGACCAACCGGCGGTAATCCTCGACCGTGTATCCCCGCCGCATCCGATCGAGCACCTCGTCATCTCCGGCTTGGATCGGCACCTCGATGTGCGGGCAGACCTTAGGCAGACGGGCCACAGCGTCAAGCAGGTCATCCTTCATCCAACTGGGATGGCTGGTCAAGAACCGGATTCGCTCCAGCCCTTCGATCTCATGCACGCGCTCCAACAGCGAGACCAGGGGCGTCGACTTCGCGTTCTCGAATGCCGGCAGATCGTAGCCGTACCGGTCGACAATCTGCCCGAGCAGCGTGATCTCACGCACCCCTTGGGCGGCGAACTGCTCAGCCTCCCTCACAACGACGTCCGGCGGACGGCTGCGCTCGGCGCCTCGCCAGTAAGGGATCACGCAGTAAGTACATGCGTGAGAACAGCCCAAGACAACCGGCAGATAGGCGCTAACGACCTCCCCCTTCTCCGACGCGGGCAAGATTGTATCGGCTCGTCCAACCGCCAGGCGCCGGGCCTCAGCGTCGGAGATCAAGGTTTGGGCCTCATCCAGGTCGCCTCGCGCCGCCAGATAAGCCCACAGATCTGTCGGGTCGGAGGGTGGCAGAAAGACGTCCACCCATGGAAAACGCTCCTTGAGCGGCGCGGGATCCTTCACGCCCACGAGACAACCCATCAACGCCAGCACGCCGTCAGGGTTGCGGTCCTTAAAGCGCTTCAGATGGTTGAGGCGTCCGATAGCCTTGTCCTCAGGCTGCTGCCTGACGACACATGTGTTGAGAATTACGAGGTCAGCATCCTCAGCGCGGTCGACAGGCGTGTAGCCAAGGCGCTCCAAGCCGGCGGCGACGCGCTGGGAATCCGCCACGTTCATTTGACATCCGATGGTCCAAATATGATATTGCATTTCCTTAACAACCTTATACTTAATGGCATGCCCATTCTACCGTTAAACGATCGTCGGTCAAGGTCGGGCGCAAAATGAAAGCGCGGGATCAAGCCCCGCGCTCCACACATCTTGCTTGCAGAGATTGTGACTGCAGAATCCCTTACGCAAGTAACGGATTGAGGATATGAGACCTCGGCAACGTGGCGGTCCTCTGTTTCAACGGCGCTCCCACTCCTTAGTCGCGCGCTGAATCAACGACCGAATATCCTGGTTAGGAATCTCACTCAGGTCCCGATAGATAACGCCGTCGACCAGGAAATTGACACCACCGGCGGGGGCGTTCATCAGCCGCACGGCGTGTCCATCTAAGGACGGCTCCTGGGATAGCATCTCCTCGACGATATCGCCGATCTCTTGAGCCAGATCAACCGTCGGAATCGTGGAGGGCGACGTGCTACTACGCCACGCCGGCTCGCGAGATGGCGAAGCCGGGGAAGCCCCCTCTCCCAGGCGCGCCGGATGCGCCTCAGGGATGGGTGGAGGAGCCTGCGAACGCGTGGAGGGAGCTCCCGATGACTCCGTAGCGGCCCCCTCCGGCGACTTCTGCTTTCGCACATAGGCACGCGAGAAATCGGCAAGCGCCCGCAGGGCAGACACGACTTGGCCTTGGACCTGTTGGTCGGGTACATCCTCCAGAGAAGCGTAAGGTTGCCCTTGCACATGAATCTCCCAATCACCGGTGGCGGGAGAACGCCGCAGTCCCAGGAAGTATGTGAGCGCCGGCTCGCCACCCATTCGCCCCTGCGAAGCTAGGTTGGAGGACCTAGCTTCCTGCGTGACGGCGTCGACTGCGCGTGCATGCGACCGGCTTTCGCGCGTGAGAATCCAGACCAGCCAGCCCACAAGACCCAAGACGCCTATTCCCGCAAGAATCAGAAGGAGCGACCACAAAGCCGACAGACCACCACCGCTCTCAACCATCACAGTACCTCCCCGATATAGGCCGCACGAAGTGCCCGATGAGATGCACCTTCCACGAAGCGGGCAGAAGCGCCTCAATCCCGACCGCAACCACGAACGTAACGCTATCGAACGCCAGGTAGGTGGGGTCACCCACGCAGATCACCTCGCGCAACCGCAGACCGCTGCGTACAGCCAATTGCTCAATGTCATGGACGACATTCGCCCGATAATGAACCGGAAACGTGTCCTTCACCGATCGTCCGTATAGCCCCTGGATGCACTTGCGCTGTAGCCCTTGCATCCGGGCCAGAGCGGAGTTGAATTGGAGAAGCGGGTGCTTCAGATTCGGTGTCAGGAAAAAGAACGAACCGCCCTCTTTCAACACCCGAGCGATCTCCTCAAAGGTCGCTAAGGGCGTAGCCAAGTGCTCTAACAACCATGATGCCACGACGACGTCGAAACTCTCGTCGGCAAAGGGGAGCCGCTCGGAAACGCCGCAGCAGCGATCCAAAGACGCCTGCCGATGCTCCTGCAGAGAGACCAGGTCCGGATCGATACCTGCCCACCGGCCCTTGTAGCTGAGACGCTCCACAATGCCGCCTCGACCACAGCCGAGGTCCAAAACACGATGACCCTCCGCCAGATGGGTCGCAACTCGCTGCTGATAGCGCGCCGTCGCGGGCTCCCAGCCCGGCTTCAGCGCAGCATAGCGGCGCCGGTAGAGCTCCAGTCGATCCGGTCTACCCATGCCCTCATTCTAGTACGGCACGAACATTTTTCAAAACTCACCGCAGGTGCTAAGATAAGCAGGCAATGCTCTACACTGTCGTTACGACGATGCCTATAGGACTAGATGGACCCAAACCGCGGCGGGCAGTCAGGCTCGTGACAATTAGGCGAAGCCCCAGGTAGCTCAAGGTGCCTGTCCGCGCTCTTTGGCCCAATCTATGCCGGTAAGCAAGGACCGGAAACGACATGAAGGGAGGATGTATGACCTACGATTGGTACAAGGACGCCGTCTTCTATGAGGTCTTCGTCCGGGCGTTTGCCGACAGCAACAGCGACGGCATCGGTGACCTCGCCGGCCTCACCTCGAAGCTCGACTACCTGCAAGAGCTGGGAATCGACGCTATATGGATGCTCCCCATCTTCCCATCCCCCCTGCGCGATGACGGCTATGACGTCAGTGACTATCGGGCGATCCATCCTGACTACGGCACACTGGGGGATTTCCGCAAGTTGGTGGAGGAAGCCCACAAACGTGATTTGCGAATTGTCGTGGAATTGGTGCCGAACCACACCTCCGATCAGCACCCCTGGTTCCAAGCCTCGCGCAACCCAGCCCATCCCGAGCACGATCGGTATCGCGACTGGTACGTCTGGAGTGACACGGATGAGAAGTACGAGGGAGCGCGGATCATCTTTCTGGACTATGAGCCCTCAAACTGGACCTACGACGAGATGCGGGGACAGTACTACTGGCACCGCTTTTTCCACCATCAGCCGGATCTGAACTTCGACAACCCCGAAGTTCAACGCGAGATGATGCGCATCGTTCAGTTTTGGATTGATCAGGGGGCAGACGCCCTGCGCATCGACGCCCCACCCTATCTCTATGAGCGGGAGGGGACCAACTGTGAGAATCTTCCGGAGACCCACGCCTATCTCAAGCGCCTGCGGGCGCTGACCGACGCCTATGCGCCGGGGACGATGCTGCTCTCCGAGGCGAACCAATGGCCTGAGGATGTGCGCCCCTACTTCGGAGATGGGGACGAGATGCACATGAACTTCCACTTCCCCCTGATGCCGCGCATCTTCATGGCCCTGGCTAAGGCGGATCGCTCGCCCATCGAGACGATTCTCAAACGCACGCCGGACCTGCCGGAGCCCTGTCAGTGGGGCACGTTCTTGAGGAATCACGACGAGCTCACGTTGGAGATGGTCACACCGGAGGAGCGGCGGTTTATGTGGGAGTTCTACGCTCCCGAGCCACGGATGCGTCTCAACCTAGGCATTCGCCGGCGTCTGGCGCCCCTTCTGGAGAACAACATGGCGCGGATCAAGTGCGCCAACTCCATCCTGCTGACGTTCATCGGCTCACCCTTTCTCTACTACGGCGACGAGATAGGGA
>JBNGDU010000117.1:0-483 GCA_049975025.1 Anaerolineae bacterium | reverse complement strand
TCCGGACGCCGATGCAATGGAACGATCGGCCCAACGCCGGCTTCGCCGACGAGGATGCGCCGGAGGAGCGCCTCTATAGCCCGGTCATCGACGACGCGACCTATGGCTACAAGACGGTGAACGTCGCCGCCCAAGAGGACGACCCCGACTCCTTGCTCAACTGGACCCGGACCGCTCTGCGCGTTCGGAAGGCCCATTCCGTGTTTGGACGGGGGGAGCTTACCGTACTCAAGCCGGATAACGGCGCCGTCCTGGCATACGTCCGCTCGAATGCGGATGAGAGGATACTCGTCGTCAATAACCTATCCCCTGATCCCCAGCAAGTGACACTGAAGCTCGACGCGGGCGAAGGAGTTGAGCTAGAGGATCTCTTCACCGGGGAGAAACTGGATCGTACCGATTCGGACGTCGAATCGCTCTCGCTGGCGGGCTACGAGTATCGGTGGCTGAAGCTCGTCCCCTAGAGGTGGAAAAGGCCAAAAC